>NZ_JBHXMU010000004.1:211567-235059 GCF_042720685.1 Kitasatospora sp. NPDC058492 | reverse complement strand
GGCGCAGTTCGTCCGTGTCCGCGTTCCACTCCGCCGCGGTCTCAAGGTCCGCCGCGGCCCCGGCCGGCGACCGGCAGGCCGCCGTCGCCGCCCCCGCCAAGGACGGCGGCGCGGCCACCCCCGCCGGGCAGAACCTCCAGCTCACCGCGTACGACCCGGCGGGCGGCACGGCCGTCCTCTCGGCGCCACCGGCCGCCGGGCCCACCGCGCCCGCCGGCGCGACGCCGACCCCCGCCCCCGCCGTCCAGCCCGGGCAGCTCATCGCCAGCCCGCCCACCGCCGCCGCGCCCCAGGGTGCGCTGGTCGCCGTCACCGGCGTCCGCCCCGGCGCGGGCACCAGCCTCAACCTGACCACCCGCCCCGCCACCCTCGCCGAACTCCTCGGCGGCACCGAGGCCGACGGCCGGGTGCCCGTCGACCCGCACGGCATCACCGTCACCCCGCTGGTCAAGGACCTCAAGGCCGTCGTCGGTGCGGACGGCGGCGGCGTGAAGGCCGACGCCTCCGGCACCCTGGAGGTCGACGTCAAGGCCCCCGTCCCGCTGCCCGACGGCGCGAGCGTGGACGCCTCCGGCTCCCTCCAGCTGCACCCGGCCGTCCACTTCGCCTACCACGGCGCCGCCGCCGGCAGCCCGCGCACGGCCTCCATCGGCTTCGACCTCGGCGCCCACGCCCAGTGGAAGGTCACCGGCGACGTCGCGCGCAGCACCGGCGCCGCGCCCGTCCGGCTGCCCTTCGCCACGTTGCAGGCCAGCCCGGTGCTCACCGTCGCCGGACTGCCCGTCGTGGTCAACCTGAAGCTCACCTGCTACCTGGAGGTCAGCGCCGACGGCCAGGTCCACCTGGAGGCCGAACAGGAGGCCACCGGCACCTGGGCCGTCCGCGCCGACTACACCGGCGGCAAGGGCTGGACCCCGACCACCGACGCCGACACCAAGGTCTCCCCGGTCCGGGTGCGCCTCACCGGCAAGGCCGGCGTGCGGGCCGCGCTCGGCGTCGAGGTCTCCGTCGGCCTCTACGACACCGTCGGCGTCCAGACCACCGTCGCCCCCTACCTGCGGGCCCAGGTCGAGGGCTCGCTGACCGCCGACTCCTCCGGCAACCCGCCGCAGGCCCAAGGGAGTTGGTCGCTGGTCGGCGGCGTCGACCTGACCGGCTCGCTGCTCGCCCACCTCAAGGTCTTCGGCACCCCGGTCATCGAGGGCACGTACCCGCTGCCGCCGTTCCACCGCGAATGGCCCCTGGCGGCGGGCTCCGCGGCCCTGCCGTCCCCGCGCCCGAGCAGCTGACCCGGGCGCGCCCCGGGCTCGGGGTCCGGTTACTGCTCGGGCGGTACGCCGGGCAGCGGGGCCACTGCTCCCGACGTACGTCTGACGCACCGACAGGTCGTGTCCCAGGGCGATGATCCGGTGCCGGGTGCGCTGGAAGGCTGACGCGCAGGAAGTCGGCCTGACCGACTTCCTGCGCATCCGCACCCATCACCGCCAGGAGACCGCATGACCACCCCCAAGGCCCTGCGCCGCGTCGCGGCCGCGGGCCTCGCCCTGACCGCCTGCCTCGCCACGGCGCCCGCCGCCACGGCCGCCGCCGCCGAGCGCGACGACGGCCCCGCGAGCGCCGCAGCCGGACTCGACCGCTACCACCACCAGCGCCTCGACTGGCGCAGCTGCGTCCTGGGCCCCGACGACGAGGTCGGCCGCGGCCTGGAGAGCACGGGCGCGCGCTGCGCCGACTACGGCCTCGGCGACACCCGCGCGCAGGTGCGCGCCACGATCGACCGCGTCGTCGCGGCGGCCGAGCGGGCGCCGCTCACCGTCGGCACCGCCCCCGACGTCTTCCGGCTCGACGGCAGCCAGGTGCCCGCCCTGCTGTTCGCCGGGCTCGCGAGCGACCTCGACCCGGCGCGGGCGGGCCTCGCCGAGCAGCTGTCCGTCCTGGCCAAGGCCGCCGACGGGCAGCCCACCCGGGTGTCGCCCGGCTTCGCCGCCTTCCTGCGGGAGGCGTTCACCAGCGCGGGTTCGGCCACCGGCTCGACGGCGCCTTCCAGCACGCCGGCTTCGGCGTCTACGGCAACGCCTGCGTCGACGACTCGGTGAACACCTACCTGGCCACCGGCCACCTCCCGGGCAAGGACCGCACCTGCGCGAAGTAGCCCCGAGAAGCCGTGGGCAGCCGTGGGCAGTCCTTCCTGATCAACCGAAGGCTGCCCTAGGCTGCGCCCATGCTCTCTGTGGTGGTGGCCCCCTGGGCGGGTGAGGCGGAGCCGGTGTTCGTGCGGGCGCCGGACGAACTGCATGATGCCGCGAGCACGATGAAGGTCGCGGTGTTGGCGGCGCTCGCCCGGGGCGGGGTGGATCTCGATGCCGAGGTGCCGGTGGTGAACCGGTTCGAGTCCGTGGTGGGCGGGGAGTTCGGCAACGATCCCGACTGGGACAGCGATCCGCTGCCGTGGGAGCTGCTGGGCACGCACGTGCCGCTGCGGCTGCTCGCCGAGCGGATGATCACGCACTCCTCCAACCTGGCCACCAACCTGTGCCTGGCCCGGGTCGACCGGGCGGCGGTGGCCGAGGCGTGGCGGCGGGCCGGGGCGACGCGCAGCGCGAGCCCGCGCGGGATCGAGGACTACGCGGCGCGCGACGCCGGGGTGCACAACCTGGTGAGCGCGCGGGACCTGGTGCGGCTGCTGCACTCCCTGGGCGGGGAGCCGGAGTTGCTGGCGCTGCTGGAGCGCAACGCGTTCCGGGTGGACCTGGCGGCGGGCCTGCCGCCGGACACCCGGATCGCCTTCAAGAACGGCTGGGTGCCCGGAGCCCGGCACAGTGTGGGCCTGGTCCACCCGCAGGACTGCCCGCCCTACCTGATCGCGGTCTGCTACACCGGCCCGCTGGCCTCGGGCGAGGACCGTACGGACCCGGCGGCCCGGCTGCTGGCCCGGGTCTCGGCGGCGGTGTGGCAGCGGCGGCACGAGCTCGCCGACAGGTGAGCCGACGCGTGAGCCGGCCGGGCCTGCTGCACGGGGTTGTGCAGCAGGCCGGACAGGGGCCTCAGTACGGCTGGACGAGGACGTGGGCGGCGCCGGGGATGCCGACCTTGAGGAGTTCGTCCTCCTCCGGGGTGGTGGGCATGCCGGTCTCCTGCTTGAGGATGGCCCGGGAGAGCGCCTGGACCCACATGGCGCGGGGCCGGCGGCGCTCGTCCCAGGCGGCGAGCGCGGCGGGGACGGTCTCGGCGGCGTCCAGGCTCTGGGCGAGGACGAGGGCGTCCTCGACGGCCATCGCGGCGCCCTGGGCGAGGTGCGGGGTGGAGGCGTGGGCGGCGTCGCCGGCGAGCGCGATCCGGCCGACGTGCCAGGGCTCCTCGACGCTGACCTGGGAGATCCGGGAGTAGACGACGGCGGACGGGTCGGTGACGTGGGCGAGGGCCTCGGCGATCGGGCCGCCGAAGCCGGCCAGGCGTTCGGCGAGCTGCTCGTGGGCGTGCCCGGGGTCGGGCCGGAAGTCCTCGGCCTCGGCGAACACCGAGCCCAGGTACATGAGGTCGTCGCTGATCGGGGTGAGCAGCGCCTTGGCCTTGAGGTTGCCGGTGGACATCACCACGCCCTGGACCTCGGGCGAACGCGGCAGGGTGACGCGCCAGTTGGCGAAGCCGGTGTACTCGGGCGCGTACTTCTCCCCGTAGAGGCGCTTGCGCAGCGGGGAGCCGATGCCGTCGAAGCCGACGACGAGGTCGTAGCGGCCGCGGTGCCCGTCGGTGAGGGTGGCGTCGACGCCGTCGGCGTCCTCGGCGAGGTCGGCGATGGTGGTGCCGAAGCGCAGGGTGGCGCCGGCCCGGGTGGCGGCGGTGGCGAGCACCTGGGCGAGGGCGGGGCGGGGGATGCCGTTGTTGGAGGGGGCGTCGCCCATCCGGGGCTGCGGGATCTTGGCGAGGGTGGCGCCGGTCGGGTCGCAGATGGTCAGCACCTCCCACTCGAAGCCGGCGGCGAGGCAGTCGTCGAGGACGCCGATCTCGCGCATCACGTGGAGGGCGTTGGAGGGCTGGATGATGCCGACGCCGAGGGCTTCCAACTGGTCGCGCAGTTCGGCGACGTCGACGTGGTGGCCGCGCTTGGCGAGGGCGGTGGCGAGGGTGAGGCCGCCGATGCCGCCGCCGTGGACGAGGACGCGCAGGGGTGAGGTCATGGGGTGGCTCCTGGGGAAGGGAGGTGGTTCAGCCGACGTTCAGCCGACGGGGGCGGCGGAGAGGTCCATCAGGTGGTCGACCAGGGCGAGCAGCAGGTCGCGTCCGAAGGCGCGTTCGCGGACGTCGCCGAGGAGCATCGGCACCTGCGGGTCCAGGTCGAGGGCGGCCCGGATCTCGTCGGGGGTGCGGGTGTTGTGGCTGTGGAAGCAGTTGATGGCGACGACGAAGGGGATGCCCCGGCTCTCGAAGAAGTCGATGGAGGCGAAGCTGGTGTCGAGCCGGCGGGTGTCGGCGATGACGATGCCGCCGAGGGCGCCGTTGACGAGGTCGTTCCACATGAACCAGAAGCGTTCCTGCCCGGGGGTGCCGAACAGGTAGACGACGAGGTCCGGGCTGACGGTGATCCGGCCGAAGTCGAGGGCGACGGTGGTGGTGTCCTTCTGGTCGACGCCGGACAGGTCGTCCACGCCGACGCTGGCCCGGGTCAGGTACTCCTCGGTGCGCAGCGGGGTGACCTCGCTGACGGAGCCGACGAGGGTGGTCTTGCCGACGCCGAAGCCGCCCGCGATGAGGATCTTGACGGCGGCCGGCGCGGTGGCGACGCCGGCGTCGGCGGCACTGCTGGGGTGGGGTGTTGCCATGGTTCAGAGTCTCCGGAGTCCTTCGCGAACGGCCGTGAGCAGGCCGAGGTCCACGCCTCCGGCGGCCCGGGCCACCGAGAGCGGTGCCCGGGCCCGCAGCAGGCCCTGGGCGACCAGGTCGCCCAGCAGGATCTTGGTGACCGAGACCGGGAGGTCCAGGCCGGCCGACACCTCGGCGACGGCGGCGGGCCGCCGGCAGTGGTCGAGGATCATCCGGTGCTCGGGCTGGAGGCCGCGGGCACCGGCGCGGCTGCCCCGCGCCAGGGCCCGGTCGGCCTCGTCCTCGACGGTGGTGAGCACGGTGATCAGGGTGAGGTCGTCGCGCTCGGGGGCGGTGCGGCCGCGGGTGATGGTGTACGGGCGCACCATGGCGCCCGACTCGTCCTCGGCGTCCTCGTCCGTCAGTTCGCTCCAGTGCGGGACCCCGCCGCGCTGCCCGTTCCCGTTCCCGTTCCCGTTCCCGCTACCGCTCCCGTTTCCGTACGGGCCCACCGGTGTCAGCTCCGGTTCCGGGCGGCGAAGGCGTCGAAGCCGACGGGGGAGGCGGCGCCGGCCTCGGCCCGCACCGGGGTGGTCATCTTCTGGCCGACCTGCTGCACCAGGGTGTGCATGGCGACCGACATGACCTCGGCGTCGACCTCCTGGGAGGCGACGACGGCCAGGTGGGTGCCCTGGGCGGCGGCGATGATGAACAGCCAGCACTCGGCGAGTTCGACGATCACCTGGTGGACGGCCCCGCCGTCGAAGAGCTGGCCGACGCCGCGGGCGAGGCTCTGCTGGCCGGTGGCGACGGCGGCGAGGCGCTCGGCGTCGGCCCGTTCGATGGTGCGGGAGTGGCTGACGACCAGGCCGTCGTCGGAGAGCAGGACGGCGTTCCTGGTCCCGGGCACCGAGTCGACGAGTCCGTCCAGCAGCCAGTCCAGGTCCTGGTGGGTGGCGATCGTTCGGTTCATGACTGGTCATCCGTTCGTGTGGTTCGGGGGTCCGCGGCCGGCAGGGCCCAGGGGGAGGGGCCGGGCGCGGGCGTCGGGGAGCCGGCGGGGGCGGTGGGGGGAGCCGGTGGGGTCACGGCCCCGGGCAGCGGGTGCTCGCCGCTGTCCTGGGCGCGGGCGGCACGGGACTGGCGCTGGAAGGCGCCGATCGTCGCACCGGAGCGCTTCGCCGGGCGCTGGAAGGGGCCGCCGGCGGGCTCGGTGCCCTGGGCGGCGGGTTCGGCGCGGGGCCCGGCGGCGGGCTCGGCCCACTGCGGGCGGGGCGCCGGCGGGACGCGCAGTTCGGCGGCCAGGCTGGCCTGCCGGACGCGCTGGGGCAGCGGGGGCTGCTCGGTCTCGGTGGGGCTGAGCGGCACCGCGGAGGCGTACTCGCGGCGCCGACGCCGTTCGGCCAGCCGGTAGTGGTCGGCCGGGCGGTACTGCTCGTCGGCGTACGGGGCCTCGGCGTCGGTGACCCGGGCGTAGGCGATGTCCGGGTAGGCGGGCACGTCGTGCGAGGGCCGCTGGTCGGCCGGGGCGTCGGGGGCCGGGGAGCTGTGCTCGATCGGCTGCTCGGCATACGGGGTGGGGAACGGGGTGGGGAACGGCGCGGGCTCGGCGGCGGGCGCGGCCTCGGGCTGGACGTACTCGACGTGGCCGAAGGCCTGGACGGGGGCGGTCAGCGGGTCGTGCGGGAACTGCTGGGTCTGCGGGAGCTGCTGGGTCTGCCCGAGCGGTTCGACGTGCCCGACCGGTTCGACGTGCCCGAGCGGTTCGGCGTACCCAGGCTGCTCCACGTGCTGGACCTGCCCGAAGGCCTCGACCTGCCCGAACGCCTCCACCGGCGGGAAGGACTCCACCGGCGGGAAGGAGTCGGCCGCGGCGAAGGTCTCCACGGGCGGGAGGGGCTCCGCCGGCGCGAAGGACTCTCCCGGCGGGAAGGAGTCCACGGGCGCGACCGGCGGCCCCGCCGGCGCCGGCGCCGGGGCCTCGTTGGAGGCGGTGAGCAGCGCCTTGCGGGAGCGCCGCACGAGCGGGATCGGTTCGACGGGGGCGTCGTCGGGCAGTCCGGCGTCGCCGTCGATGACGAGCTCGTCGGGGACGAGCACGACGACCCGGGTGCCGCCGAAGGCCGACGGCCGGAACTCGATCTTGAGTCCGTGGTGCGCGGCCAGCCGGGCGATGACGTAGAAGCCGAGGCGGACGTCGTCCGCCCGGGCGAGCACGTCGGTGCGGGGCGGGCGGCTCATCAGTTCGTTGGCGGCGTCGTACTGCTCGGGGTCCATGCCGAGGCCGCGGTCCTCGATCTCGACGGCGAGTCCGCGGCCGACCATGGCGGCCCGGACCTCGACCGGGGTGGGCGGCTTGGAGAAGGTGGTGGCGTTCTCCATCAGTTCGGCGAGCACGTGCGCGACCGGGCCGACGGCCCGCTCGGACAGCCACGGGTGGCCCTCGACGTCGATCATGATCCGGCGGTAGTCCTGCACCTCGCCCTGCGCGGCGCGCAGCACGTCCAGCAGCGGGACGGGCTTGCGCCAGCGCCGCTGCGGCTGGCCGCCGGCCATGATGACGAGGTTCTCCTCGTAGCGGCGCAGGCGGGCGGTGAGGTGGTCGAGGTCGAACAGGCCCTCCAGGACCTCCGGGTCCTCGTGCTTGCGCTCCAGCTCGTCGAGCTTGCGCAGCTGGCGGCCGATCAGCAGCTGGGTGCGGCGGGCGATGCGCTGGAGCAGCCGCTCGAAGCCGCGGTGCTGTTCGGCCTGCTTGACGGCGGCCTCGACGGCGGAGGCGCGGGCCAGGTTGAGGGCCTGGCCGAGGCGGGCGAGCTCGTCGGTGCCGTTGCCGTGCGGGCCGGCGGTGATGGTGCGGGAGTCGGCCTCGACGTCGACCTGCTCGCCGCGGCCGAGGCGTTCGACGACCTCGGGGAGGGTGCGCTCCATCTCCTCGGCCTGGGTCTGGAGCTCCTTGATGCGCCGGCGCAGCGAGCGGCTGAGCCGCCAGGAGGCGATGATCACCGCGACGACGGTGATCAGGCCGACGACGGTGGTCAGCACGACCGTGGTGAGGAGGGAGAGGATGGTGCCCTTGCCGACGTCGACGATGCCGCTGGTGCGGGTCTCGATGACCTTGACCAGCTGCGGGTTGAGCTGGTCGAGGGCCTGGCGCCACTGGTCCTGGGCGGCGGGGAGTCTGACGGTGCCGTTGGCCTCGGCCGCGGTGGGCTTGGTGAGCGACTGCTCGACGACGGCCTTGGCCTGCCAGGCGGGGCTGTTCATCAGGTCGTGCCAGGCGGCGGACTCGCCGTCCGGGATGTACGGGAGGACCTGGACGGCGAAGAGGTGCTCCTGCGCCCCGACGGACTGCTGGACCTGCTGGTAGTCGGTGACGGTGAGCCGCCCGGTGGGCCAGCCGCGGGCGAGGACGGCGTCCTCGCGGGCGAGCATCTCCTTGGCCCAGAAGGCGTTCACCAGGGTCTTGGAGATCCAGGTGACCTCGCCGGTGTCGACGTGGCTGAGTGCGGTGAACAGCCGCAGGTCGACGGCGATCAGGTCGGTGTAGTACGTGTAGAGGGTCTGCTGGTCGATCGAGCCGTGGTCGACGGCGGCGCGCTGTTCGGCGAGCTTGCCCATCGCCTGGCGGGCCTCGGTGACGGCGGTGCGGACCTCTTCGGGGGCGCTGTCGGCGGTCTCGCCGGAGAGGACCTGGAACTGGCGGACCGCGTCGTCGGTCTGCTGGCGCTGGCGGCGCAGCTGGTCGGTGTTGCCGCCGGGCCGGGCGAGCGCCTCGGCGCTGAGCCGGCGTTCTTCCTGGAGGCTGTAGTAGACGATGTTGGACGGCTGGCCGGCCTTCTGGGCGAGCAGGCCCTGGGCGGCCTGGCGCTGGAAGGCGAAGACGGTCTCGCCGCTGGTGACCGCCCACAGGGCGGCCAGGGCGATGCTGGGGACGACGGCGAGGACGAGCAGCGCCGTCCGCAGTGACAGGCGCGGACGCCTGCGGGGGGCCTTCGGCGTCGGGGGCCGCCGATTCGCACGCGCGCGCAGAGCAGTCTCCTTGGGGATGGCGGCCGGCCTGAGCGGGGCGGGCCGTCCGGGGCACGGGCTTGACGAGGCGATACTAGTCATACCGTGTGATTGGAGTGAAAGTGCGTTCGCCGCCTGGACCGTGGTCACACACGCTCCGGACACAATGTCATCTGACGGTTGATCGTACGTGCTCGAAGCATCCCAGTTCGGAGCGGGTTGACGAGGCGTCGGCCGCCGGAGCGGGCGGCCGGGTGGCCGCCGTGTGAAAACTGTGTGCCCGCGCTCCGGATATCGCCCCCGGCCGCTCCACCCGCCCCGCCTGCCCCGCTCAGTCGGCCAGCAGGCGCGACCGGGTGGCCTCCAGCTCGGCCGCCAGCACCCGCCCGGCCTCCTCGGGATCACCCCGGTGCAGCGCCCCGACGAGGTCCGCGTGCGACGTGTAGCCGTGGTTCGGGTCCCCGCTGCGCAGCCCCAGCACCCCCACCAGGGCCACCAGGTGCTCCCTCAGGACGGGCGCGAACTGGGCGAACAGATCGTCCAGCACCGGATTGTGCGCGGCCGCCACCACGGCGGTGTGCAGCGCGATGTCGGCGTCCACGAAGGCCGCGTCGTCCGCGCCGCCCGCCGCCAGCCGGGTGGCCAGCGCCGCGTCCACGGCGGTGAGGTCCGCCTCCGTGCGGCGCGCGGCCGCGAGCCGGGCCGCCTGCACCTCGACCATGGTGCGCACCTCGTAGACGTGCGCCAGCTCCGCCCGGCGCAGCCGGGTCGGCCAGTCCAGGGCGGGCCGGTCCGCCGTCACGAACACGCCCGACCCCTGTCGGCTCTGCACCATCCCGGCGCCGGCCAGCGCGCGCAGCGCCTCCCGGACGGTCGAGCGCCCGACGCCCAGTTCCTTCGCCAGGGTCACCTCGCCCGGCAGCTTCCCGCCCACCGGCCAGTGTCCTGCGGTGATCTGCTCCTCCAGGCGTCGGGTGGCCTGGTCGACGAGGGGGGAGCGGTGGAGGGGGCCGAGCGGGGACATTCGCGTTCACCTGTCAGCTTGTCTGAGGACTTGGTTCGTGGTTAGTCTACCCGGCATGCAGCCGTGGAGTCTCCCTCTGGGTGGCCTTCTTCTTGGTGGCCGCAGCGGGGCGTGACCGGACCGGCACCCCGCTGCGGGGCGCCGTCCTGCCGGTCCACCGGTACCTCCGTAAGGACTCATCATGCGATTCCCGACCCTGCGTACCCCCGCCGGCCCCGTCCCGGTCACCGCCCCCGCCTGGAACCCGCAGCGCCCGGGTGCCATGCCCTCCCACCGCTACCGGCCCGCCCACGAGCGCGTGCACGTCCCCGCACTGATGCGGCGCTGGCCCGGCCGACGGATCGGCCACGCCCCGCTGTGGGTCCCCGTCGACCTGCGCGACGGCAACCAGGCACTGGCCGAACCCATGGACCCGGCACGCAAACAGCGGATGTTCGACCTGCTCCTGGCCATGGGCTTCAAGGAGATCGAGGTCGGCTACCCCTCCGCCAGCCGCACCGACTTCGACTTCGTCCGGCAACTGGCCACCGTGCCCGGCGCGGTGCCCGAGGACGTCACCATCGTCGTCTTCACGGCGGCGCGCGCCGACCTGATCGACCGCACCTTCGAGGCCGTCGAAGGCCTGCCCCGCGTCGTCGTCCACCTCTACACCGCCACCGCCCCGCTCTGGCGCGAGGTCGTCCTCGGGCGCGACCGGCACGAACTGCGGGCCCTGATCACCGAGGCCGCCACCCAC
Source organism: Kitasatospora sp. NPDC058492 (assembly GCF_042720685.1). Lineage (NCBI taxonomy): Bacteria > Bacillati > Actinomycetota > Actinomycetes > Kitasatosporales > Streptomycetaceae > Kitasatospora > Kitasatospora sp. NPDC058492. Next base: position 224,491 of record NZ_JBHXMU010000004.1, on the reverse strand, counting down.
CTGGCACGTCGGGCCGACGGCCGGCCCGGGGTGCGCTTCCAGTTCTCGCCCGAGGTGTTCAACCTGACCGAACCGGACTACGTCCTGGAGGTCTGCAACGGTCTCACCGAACTGTGGGACGCCAGCCCCGACCGGCCCGTCGTCCACAACCTGCCCGCCACCGTCGAGATCGCCACCCCCAACGTCTACGCCGACCAGATCGAGTACCTGCACCGGCACCTGGAGCGCCGCGAGTCGGTGATCCTCTCCGTCCACCCGCACAACGACCGGGGGACGGGCGTCGCCTGCGCCGAACTGGCCGTGCTGGCCGGCGCCCAGCGGGTGGAGGGATGCCTGTTCGGCAACGGCGAGCGGACGGGCAACGTCGACCTGGTGACGCTGGCGCTCAACCTGCACACCCAGGGCGTCGACCCGATGCTCGACTTCTCCGACCTCGACGAGATCCGCCGCACCGTCGAGTACTGCAACCGGCTGCCCGTGCACGAGCGCCACCCCTACGCGGGGGACCTGGTGCACACCGCCTTCTCCGGCACCCACCAGGACGCCATCAAGAAGGGCTTCGCCCACCACGCCAAGGTGGCGGCCGAGTCCGGCGTCCCGGCGCGCGAGGCACCCTGGTCGGTGCCGTACCTGCCGATCGACCCGGCCGACCTCGGCCGCGACTACGAGGCGGTCATCCGGGTCAACAGCCAGTCCGGCAAGGGCGGCATCGCCTACCTGCTCCAGACCGGGCACGGGCTGGAACTGCCGAGGCGGCTCCAGATCGAGTTCTCCCGGGTCGTGCAGGAGGCCACCGACGACAGCGGGCGGGAGGTGACGGCGGAGGAACTGTACGGGCTCTTCCGCGCGGAGTACCTGGACGCGGCGCCGGACTGGCCGTGGCAGGCCGGCGACGACTGGGCGGAGGTGGGCGGCCGGCGCGGCGAGGGCGCAGGGCCGCTCGACGCGGTGGCGGAGGCGCTGCGGGTCGACATCCTGCACTTCAGCGAGCACGCCGTCGGTGCGGGTGCGGGTGCGGGTGCGGGTGCGGGTGCTGGTAGCGACGCTGTCGCCTACGTCGAGGCCCGGGTCGGCGGGGTCGGCGGACAGGTGGTCTGGGGCGCCGGGCGGGACGGCTCGGTGCTCACGGCCGGCGTGCGGGCGGTGCTCAGCGCCGTCGGCCGCGCGCAGCGGGAGTGACGGCGGGGGTGACGGCCGTCGCGCCGGAGTGACCCGTACGGGCGGGAGTTGTACGGACGGGAGTCGGACGGAGACGGCCCACCGCGACACCGTGCGCGGTGGGCCGTGCCGTCCACCTACATCGGTTTCGGTGTGATCACCGCGAACGGCGCGCCCTGCGGGTCGGTCACCACCGACATCCGGCCCGCCACCATGTCGAACGGCGGGGCGAGGACGGTGCCGCCGTGCTTGACGAGGGCGTCCACGGTGGAGTCGACGTCGTCCACCGCGAAGTACGTCAGCCAGTGCGCGGGCGTGCCGGGCGGGTCGTTGGCGAGCAGCGAGACACCGCCGACGGCCCGGCCGCCGACCCGCAGCTCCCAGTACTGCTCGGCGCCCTGCGCCGGCTGGATCTCGATGCCGAACGCCTCGCCGTAGAAGGCGGTGGCGCCGGGCAGGTCGCTGGTGTGCAGCTCGTTCCAGATCAGCGCGCCGCTCTCGTTGACGACCCTGGCGCCGAAGAACTCGCCCGGCTGCCAGACGCCGAACACCGCGCCCTGCGGGTCGGCGGCGATCAGCATCCTGCCGAGCTCGCCGACATCCATCGCCGGGACCAGCAGGGTGCCGCCCGCGCCGACGATCGCGTCCTGGGTGGCCTGGGCGTCGGTGGTGGACAGGTAACTGGTCCACACGGTCGGCGGGGTGGGCATCCCCTCCGGCGCCATCGCCGGGCCGATCCCGGCGGACGGCTTGCCGTTCAGCTCACAGACCGCGTACCCGCCGAACTCGGCCGGGCCGACCTGCCCCTGCCAGCCGAACAGGTCGCGGTAGAAGTCCAGTGCCGCCTGCTGGTCCTGCGCCATCAGATCGACCCAGCACGGGGTGCCGGTCGCGTACGGAGTGGTGACTTCGGGCATTCTCGCTCCTTCAGGTGAGGTCCTGCGTCGGTCACCCTCTCGTCGCGGATCGCGCTCCGCCACTCGACACGCTGTCACGACCCGGCAGGTGGCGCCGGTCAGCACCGGTCAGCGCCGTCGAAGCGGGCAGGGCGGGTTCGACTCTGAAGGGAGGCGGCCCCCAACCGGCATTGGCCGATGGGGTGCCGTCAGATCGACAGCAGGAAGCTGACGATCACCCATGGCGGCCGTCGTGTTCCGGACGCCGCGGCAGATCTTCCGCATCCGGGTCGGGAAGATCGCTTGGCTGCGTGGCTACTTCGCGCCTGAGATGGTGAGTCGATGAACATCTGGCCGACCACGGCCGGCGTCAGGCCAGGGAGCGGAAGAAGGTCCGGATGTCGGCCACCAGCAGGTCGGGCTGTTCCAGGGCGGCGAAGTGGCCGCCGTGGTCGAACTCGGTCCAGTGCACGATGTTGTCGATGCGATCGGCGAAGGCGCGGACCGGGAGGGTGATGTCGTGGGGGAAGACGGCCATGCCGGTGGGGACGGTGGAGGGGGCGGCCTCGGTCCAGCCGTTGCGGGCCGACTCCTTGTACAGCCGCGCGGAGGAGCCGGCGGTGGCGGTCAGCCAGTACAGCATCACGTTGGTGAGGAGGTGGTCCCGGGGTACGGCGCCTTCGGGAAGGCCGCCGTCGCAGTCCGTCCATTCGCGGAACTTCTCGATGATCCAGGCGAGTTGGCCGACCGGGGAGTCGGTGAGCGCGTAGCCGACGGTGTGCGGGCGGGTCGCCTGGACGGCGGTGTAGCCGGAGGTTTCGGCCTGATGGCGGGCCCAGGTGTCGAGCCGTTCGCGGTCGAGGGCGTCGAGGACGGCCGGGTCGCCGGTGGGGAAGGTGGGGGAGGTGTTGACGTGCACGCCGATGACCCGGGTGGGGGCGGCGAGGCCGAGTTCGCGGGAGATGCCGGAGCCCCAGTCGCCGCCCTGGGCGCCGTAGCGCGGGTAGCCGAGGCGGTCCATCAGTTCGGCCCAGGCGCGCGCCACGCGGCGGTAGTCCCAGTCGAGTTGGCGGGTCGGACCGGAGAAGCCGTAGCCCGGGATGGAGGGCGCGACCACGTGGAAGGCGTCGCGCGGGTTGCCGCCGTGGGCGCGGGGGTCGGTGAGCGGGCCCAGGATGTCCAGGAATTCGGCCACCGAGCCGGGCCAGCCGTGCGTGATGATCAGCGGGGTGGCGTCGGGTTCGGGTGAACGGACGTGCAGGAAGTGCACGTTGGCGCCGTCGATGGTGGTGGTGTACTGCGGGAAGGTGTTGAGCCTGGCTTCGTGTTCGCGCCAGTCGTAGCCGGTCCGCCAGTACTCGGCCAGGTCCTGGAGGTAGTGGAGCGGGACGCCGTAGTCCCAGTCGGTGCCGGGCAGCGAGTCGGGCCAGCGGGTGCGGGCGAGGCGGTCGCGCAGGTCGTCGAGCTGGTGCTGTTCGATCGCGATGCGGTAGGGGCGGATGTCGGTTTCGGCGGTCATGGCGGGGCCTTTCAGAGCTCGGGGAGGGGTCAGGTCGTCGGCAGGATGTGGGCGAGCAGGGCCGCTTCCAGGTCGCGCAGTGGGAAGGCCGGGTCCTCGGCGGCGAGGGTGAGGCCGCCGCGGATGCCGGCGAGGAGGAGCAGGCGGGCGGCAGCGGGGTCGGGGACGCGGCAGGCCGCCAGGGATTCGTCCAGGGCCTGGAGGAGGTCGGCGGAGGCGAGGTCGGCGCCTGCGGCGACCAGGACGGCGCGGGCTTCGGGGTCGGCGAGCAGGGCGGAGACGGCCCGGCTCTCCTCGACCTCCTCGGGGGCTGCGTCCAGGCCGAGCAGGGCGGAGCGGACGAGGAGTTGCAGGGTGGCGGCGGGGCTGTCGGCCGGCTGGGCGGCGAGCGCCGCGCGGGTCCGTTCGCGCCAGCCGTCGGCGATGTCGATCAGCAGGCCGTCCTTGCTGCCGAAGTAGCGGGAGGGCAGTCCGTCGGCGACGCCGGCCCGGGTGGCGACTTGGCGCAGGGTGGTGGCGCGGTAGCCCTGTTCTGCCATGAGCAGGACGGCGGCGCGCCGGATCTTGGCGCGGGTCGCTTCGCGGACGGCCGCCGAGGCCTCAGGCGTGCGGGGCATGGGGGTGTCCGGTTTTCGGTTGAACCATTGTTCAATATAAACACACGGCAAAGGTCCGCGTCACGCCCGGCGCGGGCCCCGGGGAGTCGGAGGTGGCGGGGCAGGCGCTAGCCCAGTTCGTAGCGGACGATCTCGTCGGTCACGGTGGTCACGACGAAGCCGGTCTTCACCAGGACCCTTCCCGAGGCGGGGTTGCCGACGCGGTGCTCGGCGGTGACCCGTGGGGTGGGGTGGTGGGCGAGGAACCGGCGCACCGCTGTGGTGGCGTAGCCGTGGCCCCAGGCGTCCTCGCGCAGGATGTAGCTGAGGCTGCCCGTGTGGCCGGTGATGCGGAGTCGGACGATGCCGATCAGGTCGTCGTGGACGTCGATGCCGAGGACGCGTGCGGTGCGCGGTCGCTGCGCGTCGGCCTCCCGGGCTTCGCGTACGTAGTCGTGGGCCTGGGCGGCGGTCATCTGGCCGAACCACAGGTCGGCGACCGACCTGCCGCTGTAGATGCGGCGGACGGCGTCGGCGTCGGCCGGTCGCAGCTCGCGCAGGTGCACCCTTCCTCCAAGTCGCGGCGCCGGTCCGGGACTTCACCCTGTCGAACGGGAAGCCGACGGGAAGCCCCGGACCCTGGGCGGCTCAGGCGAAGATGAGGCGGAAGATCTGGTTGTAGACGAAGAAGCCGCCGGGCTGGCCGGGGATCGGCTGCAGGTTGAACGTCTCGGCGAATTGCAGCGGCTTGTCGAAGGCGTTGTCGATGGCGAGGCCGCCCGTGACGGTGACCAGTACGCCGTTGCCCGGGGCGGGCTGCGCGTCGGTGGTGTTCACCTTGTGCTTGACGGCGGCCAGTTCGGGCGTCGTCAGCTTCGCGAGGATGTTCTGCTGCCCCTGGAACTGCTGGCTTTCCCACGTGAGCATCGACTCGGGTCGGTAGAGGCTGGAGAGGTTCCCGCGTCCCTGGCTGCCGGAGTCGAAGGTGGTGTAGTAGTGGCCCACGAACGAGTTGGCAATGGCGTTGAAGTCCATGCGCGGAACGTACCAGTCCGCTCACAACAGGTGTGCGCTGTTTGACAGATCTGGTTGGGGCTGCCAGAGGGGCGGCCGGCGCGCCTTCCGGGTGACGGGTCCTCGGCGGTGGTGGTGTGGCCGCCGTCGGGGATGCCGCGCGGGGCGTCGCCCAGGTTGCGGCGCAAGCGAATGATGCCGGAGGGTGGTCGCATGGATACTCTTCGTGTGCGACCCTCGCGGCCCGCCCGTCGGCGGCGTCTCGCGCTCCTCGCGCTCCCCGTGACCGGTGGCCTGCTCGGCGCTGCCCCCGCCTCCGCGCCGCAGCAGGTAGCCCCGGTGGACCTGAGGACCGTCGTGACGGCCGCCGCCGCCCATGGGCAGCAGGTGTTCTCGGAGGCCGGCACCTCCTACTTCGCGGTGCCCGCCGGGGTGACCGAGGTCCTCGTCCAGGCCTGCGGCGGTGGGGGCGGGGGTGCCGGAGGGGGTGGCGGCGGCGAGGACTCCACCTTCGGGTCGGACGGGGTGGTGGAGGTGGGGCCGCGGGGTCGGGTTCGGGCAGGGGTGGCGGCGGTGCGGACACCGAGAACGGCGGCAGCGGGGAGTCGGGCTCCGCTCGCCCGGTGGGGTCGGGGGTCCGGCAGTCGGCTCTCCAAGGGGGCGCCGACGCGTCGTCGTCAGCGGTAGGGGGCCCGCGTGGCGGTCGCACCCGGCGCGGTGGGGGCCACGCGCCGAGCGCATTGGCGCCGGGTTCCTCTCCGGCGCGGTCTGTTACCGTGGTTCGGTAGTGACGCGCGAAAACACGGTTCCCGGTATTGGTTAGTCCGGGCGGGGCTTGCGCTCTCAGCACACCGGTTCCCGGTAGTGCCCGGTGCGTCTCTTTCTCTCGTGATCTTTCTGAGAAAGGGACCTCTGTGTCTGACTTTCCCGTGGACGGCGTCGCCGTCCGCACCCCCGTTCCCGCCGCCCGGGATCAGGTCGCCCGCGCACCGTACCGGTGGCGCTGGGTCGCTCTGTGGGTGTTGCTCGCCGCCGAGGCGATGGACATGCTGGACGCGTTGATCGCCAATGTCGCGGCACCGTCGATCCGGGTCGACCTGGGCGGCGGCGCCGCCACGGTGCAGTGGCTGGGAGCCGCGTACGCGTTGGCGATGGCGGTGGGCCTGATCACCGGCGGTCGCCTCGGTGACATCGTGGGCCGCAAGCGGATGTTCCTGATCGGCGCGCTCGGCTTCACCGCCGCGTCCCTGCTCTGCGCGGTGTCCTGGTCACCGGGGATGCTGATCGGCGCACGCGGGCTCCAGGGCCTGTTCGGCGCGGTGATGATCCCGCAAGGCCTGGGCATCATCAAGGAGATGTTCGACGGGCCGGAGATCGGCCGGGCGTTCGGTCTGTTCGGCCCGGTGATGGCCCTGTCGACGGTGGGCGGCCCGGTCCTGGCCGGCGCTCTGGTCGACGCCGACCTCTTCGGCTCCGGCTGGCGCATGATCTTCCTGATCAACCTGCCGCTCGGCCTGCTCGCCCTGCTGGGCGGCTGGAAGTTCTTGCCGGAGTCACGCTCCACGCAGCGCCCCCGGCTCGATCTGGCGGGCGCCGGGCTGGCCTCGCTGGCCGCGTTGCTGCTGGTGCTGCCACTGGTCCAGGGGCGTGAACTGGGCTGGCCCACCTGGACGTTCGTGTCGATGGCGGCCGGGATCGGGCTGTTCGTGGTCTTCGGCCGGTACGAGGCCCGACTGGCCGGGGCGGGCGGCGATCCGCTCGTGGTGCCGGGCCTGTTCCGCAAGCGGGCTTTCTCCGGGGGTCTGGTGACCGGTGCGGTGTTCTTCGCGGCGGTGGCCGGCTTCTCGCTTGTGCTCAGCTTGTTCCTGCAGTCCGGCCTCGGTCTCACACCGCTGCGGGCGGGGCTGGCGAGCCTGCCCTGGTCGCTGGGGATGGTGCTCGGCTTCGCCGCGATCCAGGTCGCCGAACGGTTCGGCGCCGTCGAGCGGTTCGGCCGCCGGGTCATCCAGGCCGGAATCATGGTCATGGCCCTGGGCGTCGCCACCCTCGCCGTCACCCTGAACGCGGCCGGTACGGGTATGACGGCGTGGCACCTCGCCCCGGCGCTGATCGTCATCGGCCTGGGCACGGGCCTGGTCATGGGACCGTTCTTCGACACCGTGCTCGGTGCCGTCGAACCGCACGAGAGCGGCTCGGCCTCCGGGACCATCACCGCCGTCCAGCAGCTCGGCGGCGCGCTGGGCGTCGCGGTCCTGGGCACCGTGTTCTTCGGCGCACTCGGCGGGCGGATCGCCGGCGCCGCCGACCAGGACGCAGGGACCGTCGTGGTGGCCGGCTACAGCGCGACCCTGCAGATCACGCTGTGGGCCGGGGCCGGACTGCTCGCAGCGGCGCTCGCGGCCTCGTACCTGTTGCCCCGTCCCGTCCTCGCCCGGGAACCCCGAACGCGGGACGACGGGTAGGCCCCGGAACGCCCTCGGGCTCCTGGTCGGCGCTCCGACGTACTGTCGGTGTCATCGGTGTCGGTGGGTGCGGCTAGCGTGAGCGCAGGTGGGCAGTTGGGCTGATACCGGGGGGACCGATGGAGAAGGTGCCGGACCACGGCCGGACCGTGCGGAACGGTTCGCTCGCGATGATCGGCCTGGGGGTCCTGCTGTTCGTCCTCAGCCTGGTCTACCTGATACCGCACGACATGGGGGTGACGTCGGCTCTCCGCAGTCGCGGCGTCCACGTGTCGGCGGTCGTCACCGAGTGCACCGAAGTGAGCGCGCCGCAGGACAACCCGGCGGGCAACGCCCACTGCCGGGTGCGGTTCACGACGTCCGAGGGGGCATCCGTCGAGACCCAACTCGCCTACGTCACCGACACCGTCAAGGCCCACGACACCGTGACGGTGGTGTACGACCCCCGGCACACCGACACCGCCGCCCTTGCTTCGAGCATCGGTTTCTGGAACTCGCTGGGCCGGAACGTGCTCGATGTGGTCGCACTGGTCGCGTCCGTCGTCATGACCCTGCTGGGCCTCGCGGTCCATCTCGCGTACCGCCGGCTCACCCGGGCGCGCAGACGGCCCACCGCTCTTTAGGCGGTGAGCCGTTGAGGGGGAAGTCGATCAGACCTCGGCGGTGGCGGCGAAGGCGACGAACGCCTGCCAGGCGGCGGGGGTGAAGGTGTGGTGGGGACCGGAGGGTCCCCCTGGCACGAAGCGTTCCTCAGACTCGCCTGCTGCGTGATCACCTACCGGCGCGTGTGGCGTGCACGGAGCCGAGCAGGCTGAGTGCCTCGGCGCTGGGGCTGCCGTGTTCGGCATGGTAGATGATCAACTGCTGGCCGGGGGCGTCCCGCACGTCGAATGCGTGGTGGGTGAGGGTCATGCCGCCGATGTCCGGGTGGTGGATGTGCTTGTGTTCGCGGGTCTTGCCGCGCACGGTGTGGGTGTTCCACAGTCGGGCGAAGTCCTTGCTGCGCGTGCTGAGTTCACCGACGAGAGCCCGTAGGCGCGGACCGTCAGGGTCGACGCCGGACGCCTGGCGCAGGTGCCCGACCACCGTCTCTGCCGTCCGCTCCCATCGGGGGTGGAACGGCCGACCTGCCGGGTCGAGGAAGACCATGCGGGCCAGGTTGTCCATCGCTTCGAAGGGGGAGTACAGGGCCTCGGCCAGGGCGTTGGCGGCCAGGATGTCCAGGACCGGGTTGATGACGAACGCCGGAGTGCCGGGGTAGCCGTCCAGCAGGACGCGCAGGGCGGGGGCGACCTGGTCGGTGGTGGCGACGGGCCGCTGGGACGGCGCGGTTCCGGACAGTTGGTGAAGGTGCGCCCGGGCGTCGGTGTCCAGCAGCAGCGCGCGGCTGAGCGCGTCCACCACCTGCGCGGACGGGTGGCGTTCACGGCCCTGTTCCAGCCGGGTGTAGTAGTCCGCGTTCACCCCTGCCAGTACGGCGACTTCTTCGCGGCGCAGCCCGGCGACCCTGCGCACGCCATGGCTCGGCATCCCGACCTCGTCCGGCCGCACGGCCGCACGGCGCGCCCGCAGGAACTCACCCAGCTGGTTGTCGGTCATGTGCCCAGGCTAGGCCGTGGGCCCGGTGTGCCGCCTGGGTGTACCGCACCCAGGCAGCACACGGCCTGGGCCGCCCGGAACACCTCGCCCAGACTCGGTGCCCTACCGAGAGACAAGGGGCAGTCATGCCGGACCGGACAATCAAGGTCGTAGCGATCACCGGTGCCAGCAGTGGGATCGGCGAGGCGACCGCCCGCCGGCTCGCCGCCGACGGCCACCGCCTGTTCCTGGGAGCACGGCGCACCGATCGCCTGGACCGACTCGTCACGGAGATCACCGCCGCGGGCGGCACGGCGGCGGCCCGGCGCCTGGACGTGACCGAGGCCGCCGACGTGCGGGACTTCGTGGCAGCGGCCGAAGAGCGGTACGGCCGCGTGGACGTGATGGTCAACAACGCCGGGGTGATGCCGCTGTCGCCGCTGGAGGCGCTCAGGACGGAGGAGTGGGACCGCATGATCGACGTGAACCTGCGGGGTGTCCTGCACGGTATCTCCGCCGCCTTGCCCGTGATGCGCGCCCAAGGCGGCGGGCACATCGTGAACATCGCCTCCGTCGGCGCGTACGAGGTCTCTCCCACCGCTGCCGTGTACTGCGCCACCAAGTTCGCGGTCCGTGCGATCTCCGAGGGCCTGCGTCAGGAGTCCGCCGGTGACGTCCGGGTCACGCTGGTCTCGCCGGGCGTCACGGAGTCCGAACTCGCCGACGGCATCGCGGACCCGGCCGCCCGGGCGGCCATGCGGACCTACCGCGCCGTGGCCCTGCCAGCCTCCGCGATCGCGGACGCCGTCGCCTACGCGATCTCCCAGCCGCCGTACGTCGACGTGAACGAGATCGTCGTACGACCTGCGGCGAGCGCCCAGTGACGGAAGGAACCGGAATGCTGCACACCCCCGCTCTCGACGACCTGGCGCGCAGAATACGTGGCCTGGAGGACCGGGACGCCCTGCACGCCCTCATGATCCGCGGCTGGCGGGCACTGGACCGCAAGGACTGGCGGACCTGGTCCGCCTGTTGGGCCGAGGACGCCGTGCTGGAGTTCGGGCCCTGGCAGCGAACCCAGGGGAGGGAGGCCATCCGCGCGAAGGTGGAGGAGGCCGAGTCGGCCTACACGAGCATCCAGCACCACATCCTCAACATGCACGTGGACGTGGCGGGCGACCGGGCGACCGGCATCGGGTACATGTGGTTCGTCGCCGTCACGGCTCCGGGGAGGACCTCTGCCCCCTACTCCATGGGCGGTCCCTACGACTGGGAGTTCCGCCGTGACGGGGACGGATGGCTCTTGACCCGGCAGCGGCTCGGGGTCTTGTGGACCGACGGCGAGGACACCCTGCGAGCCTTCGAGCCGGAGTGACCGGAACTACGTTGATCAGGCCTCGGCGGTGGCGGCGAAGGCGACGAACGCCTGCCAGGCGGCGGGGGTGAAGGTGTGGTGGGGGCCGGAGGCGTCCTTGGAGTCGCGGACGAGGACGGCCTCGGTCGTCTCGGCGACCTCGATGCACTGGCCGCCTTCGTTGGTGCTGTGGGTGCTCTTGTGCCAGGCGATCTCGACGCAGGCGCCGCCCTCGTTGCTGCTGTGGCTGCTCTTGAACCAGGCGATCTCGATGCAGGTGGTGCCCTCGTTGCCGCTGTGGCTGCTCTTGAACCAGACGAGTTCGCTGCTCACTGCTCCCCCTAAATCCGGGATGGCGCGGTCAGCTTGACGGTACGCCAACGGCCCGCCGCCCGGTAGGCGGTGGGCCGTTGGGAGGACGTTGATCAGACCTCGGCGGTCGCGGCGAATGCCACGAACGCCCGCCATGTGGCCGGCTCGAACGCCAGCTGCGGGCCGCTCTTGTCCTTGGAGTCACGCACGTGGATGACGTGGGTCGTCTCGGCGACCTCGATGCACTCGCCACCTTCGTTGCTGCTGTAGGTGCTCTTGAACCATGCCAGCTCGGTGCTCATCGTTCTCCCAGGATCTTCTCGATCAAGGCCAGGGACTCCTCGGGACCAAGGGCCTGCGCCCTGAGGATGTTGTAGCGCGCGTTCATGATCCGGACTTCATCCGGATCGGTGATCAGCCTACTGCTCGTCTGCGCCTCGATATAGGCGTGCTGGGGTCGCCCCTTGGGCGTGATCAGGATGAACGATCCACCCATACCCGCGTGCTCTGTCTTGCTCAGTGGCAGCACCTGGATGACCATGCCGCGAGTCCGTCCGACCTCCAGCAGCCGGCGGAGCTGGGCCGCGTGCACGTCCCACCCGCCCAGGGGCCTGCGCAGCACGCTCTCGTCGATCACCCAGCTGAACATCCCCCGAGGCCATTGGGTCAGCACTTCCTGACGAGCCATTCGGGCCGCGACTCGCATCTCGATCACCTCCTCCGACAGGGGAGGCTGCCTCATCGCGAAGATAGCTCGGGCGTGCTCCTCGGTCTGGAGCAACCCAGGGATGCCGAGCGTGGCGAAGTTGTGCGTCTCGATCGAGTCGACTTCCAGGGCTGCGTAGCCCCGGAACCAGGCCGGGTGCCGCAGCCGCGCCTTGGCCCGCGCCCGCATCACGTCGTCCTTCGTGATGGCCAACAGGCCGCCGGCGTTGAGGACTTTGTCCGCCGCCACCAGGAACTCCGGCTGCGGGGTGCGCTTTCCGCGCTCGACCGCGCCGATCAAGTGCTCTCCGTAGCCGACGCGTTCGCCGAGTTCCTTCTGCGTCATCCCGGCCCGCTCCCTCAGGAGCTTGATCTGCTTCCCGATGGCGCGGAAGAAGTCCGACACCTCGCTCAGGTCCTCCTGCAGTTCCGTGCGAACGTCGTCGTCCGACTCGATGTTGCGTCCTGCACCCATCGCGACCACCCCGTTAGTGATTCGGCCACACGAACAAAAGCTGTCCGCACCCGGACAGACACTCTCCGTACTCCCCGGATGCATGGTCAGCGTACTTCCGGGGCGCCACGATTTTTTCCATGACGACCGACATCCCCCTCGACAGCCCCCGCCGTCACACCATCACCCTCGCCGCCACCCCCAAGGGCGCCGCCATCTGCCGGCGCATCACCAGGCGTCAACTCACTACCTGGGGGCTGAACTTGTCCCACACCGAGCCGTACTACTCGGCGCTCCTGATCGTCGCGGAGCTCGCCGCTAACGCGACTACCCATGGCCGCGTTCCGGGGCGCGGCTTCGAGCTTCACCTCTGTCTCACCACCACCGTGCGCCGGGGCACAACCTTGCGCATCGAGATCTCGGACTGCCGGGGCGACCGCTTCCCGGCTCTGCCCGCCGTCCTCGCCCCCAACTCCCAGTCCGGGCGCGGCCTCACCCTCATCGACGCCCTCGCCGACCGCTGGGGCACCATCCCCCGCCACCCCAACGCGAAGACCGTCTGGGCCGAACTCGACCTCCCCATCACCCTCGATGCGTCCTGAACCCCGCCATAGTCCGGGCAGCGCGACGCTCTGCACCCTCCTCCCGTTCGCCCTCCTGCTCGCGCTTCTCGCCTGGATCCACCCCCTCACCGCGCACCACCCCCCGAACCGCCACCCCCGCCCCGTCTCCACCTCCACCCCAACCACCCCGTAAAGCAAGAGGAGTGGGGGGGGGGGCCCCCCCCCCTACACAAACACACCGCCCCGGCGGGTGGGTGGGGCGTGTTACTAAATAAGTTAATCAATTGAGAGGGGGGGTTGGGGGGGGGTGTTG
>NZ_JBHXMU010000004.1:79425-211557 GCF_042720685.1 Kitasatospora sp. NPDC058492 | reverse complement strand
GCACCGCCCCCCCCTCCCACCACCCAACCTTCAACTCCTGGTGTGTGGGCTGCGCGCCCCCCCCCACGCCCACCTCGACTCCGCCGGGGCTTGTCGTAGGCCGATGTAACTATTACAGTTACGACATGGAGAGGGGTGATGGGCGGCATGAGTGCGAACAGTAGGTTGACCGTCGCCGCACACTCCCTGACCTGGATCGGGCTGTACCAGCGCCGTGGCCACGAGGTCGCCACCTCCGAGCAGATCGCGACGAGCGTCAACACCAATCCCGTGGTGATCCGCCGCCTGCTGGCCCAGCTGCGCAAGGCGGGCCTGGTCGACTCGCGAAGGGGTGCCGGGGCCGGCTGGACGCTGTCGCGGGACCTGTCGGCGATCACCCTGCTCGACGTCTACGAGGCGGTGGAGCCGGGACCGATCTTCGCCCTGCATCCCGCCACGCCCGACCCCGAGTGCGTCGTGGGCCACGGCATCGCTCCGGTGATGGCCGCCGTCTACGGCGGGATCGAGGCCACCCTCCGCCGGGAGCTGGCGGGGACCACGCTGGAGGATGTGCTGCGCGACGTGCTGAAGGCCGCCTAGCCTCGGCCGTGGCAGTGCTTCCTGCGTCGCTTCCTGCGCCGCTTTTTGTGCCCAAAAATGTAACAAGAATAGTTACGTCAAGATTCGGAGAATCTCATGGGACAGCTGGACAACAAGACCGCCCTCGTCACCGGCGCCTCCACCGGCATCGGCCTGGCCATCGCCCGCCGCTTCGCCGCCGAGGGGGCGACCGTGTACCTCACCGGGCGCCGCGAAGCCGAGCTGGCGGCCGCCGTCGAGCAGGTCGGCAGCCGGGGTGTCGGCATCCGGGGCGACGTGTCGAAGCTCGACGACCTCGACCGGCTCTTCGCCGAGATCACCGAACGCAGCGGCCGGCTCGACGTCGTCGTGGCCAACGCCGGCCTCGGGGACTTCGGCCTGCTCGGCGAGATCACCGAGGAGGAGTACGACCACACCACCTCCGTGAACCTCAAGGGCACGGTCTTCACCGTGCAGAAGGCCCTCCCGCTGCTGTCGGCCGGCGCCTCGGTGATCCTGCTCTCCTCCAGCGCGGCCCTGCGCGGCGTCCCGGGCCTGGGCGTCTACGCCGCCACCAAGGCCGCGATCCGCAGCCTCGCCCGCACCTGGGCCACCGAACTTGCCGGTCGGGGCATCCGGGTCAACGCCCTCACCCCGGGCCCGGTCGCGACCCCCGGGGCCGACGAGCTGCGGGCGGCGTACCCCCAGGTCGATCAGGCCGTCGCCACGACCCCGCTCGGCCGCATCGGCCGACCCGAGGAGGTCGCCGCCACCGCCCTCTACCTGGCCGGGGACCAGAGCTCCTTCACCACCGGCGCGGAACTGCTCGTCGACGGCGGCGTCACCCAGCTCTAGGGGATTCACCTCGGGACAGAACCTGAGCGGAGTGGAAAAGCGGAGTGGGAAGTCGGACCCGCCGACTTCCCACTCCCTCACCGGACTTCGGTCAGCGGCACAGGGCCGTGTCCACGACGTTCTCGACGTGCTCCGAGCCGGCGGCGTCCGGCGGGACGGTGGTCACCGCGATGTTGACGGCGCGGCCGTCGTCCGTCGCCCCGCCCCGGGTCTCGTAGCCGGGGATGTCGCCGCCGTGGCCCCAGTAGACGCCGCCGCAGGACAGCGGCCGGCTGATGAGCCCCAGGCCGTAGGCGGCGCCGCTGTCGCCGATGGGGACGGTGGTGCGCATCTGGGCGAGCTGGGCCGGTTGCAGGAGGCGGCCGCCGAGGAGGGCGGTGAAGAACTGGTTGACGTCGGAGTTGGTGGAGATCATCTGGCCCGCCGCCCCGCCCGCGGAGGGGTCCATCTCGGTGAAGTCGATCAGGTGCCCGTCGGCCGCGTCCTTGCGGTAGCCCTGGGGGTGGGCCTCGCGGATGGTCCGGTCGCCCTGGGCGGGGTAGTAGGTGTGCCGCAGGCCGAGGGGCTTGATGATGCGCTGGTCGATCTGCTCGGCGATGGGGCGGCCGGTGACCTTCTGGACGACCAGGCCGGCGAGCACGTAGTTGGTGCTGCTGTACTTGAAGCCCGCCCCCGGGGCGAAGTCGGCCTTGTGCTGGAAGGCGATGTCCAGCAGGTCGCGCGGCTCGAAGTACCGGTGCTGGAGGGAGGGTTCGTCGAGGTCTCCCTCGTAGTCCGGGAGCCCGCTGGTGTGCTGGAGGAGCTGGCGGACCGTGATGTGGCGCCCGTCGATGCCGTCGCCGCGGACCAGGCCCGGGAGGTAGGTCTCGACGGGCTCGTCGAGGCCGATCCTCCCCTCGCCGACCAGCTGCAGCACGACCACCGCCGTGAACGTCTTGGTGTTGCTGCCGATCCGCACCTGGCCGTCGACCGGCACCTTCGCGCGGGTGGTGACGTCGCCGACCCCCGCGGTGTAGGTGCGGGTGCGGCCGTCACGGCCCTGGACGCTGGCCAGCGCGGCGGGCAGGCCGTCGTCACGGACCAGCGCGTTCAGCCCCTGCTGGACGGTGTCCGGGCGGGGGGCGGCGGCGGCCGTGGACGGCGCCAGGGCGGTGCCCGCGGTCATGACGCCGACGGCCACCGCGGCCGCCGCCGCCACGACGACCCCGCGCCGACCGGCCTGCGGGCGCCGGGAGGAAAGCCCGGAGGAAAGCCGGGACGAACGCCAGGAGGAAGGTCGGGAGGAAAGCGGCTGCCACATCTGCTCACGCACGAGTCAACTCCGGTGCAATCAAGGGGAGGCCGGGAAGTCCTCCCCGGCTGTGATCGCCAGTCTGCTCGGGCGGCCCGCCGATGACCTCCCTCGACCGGGGGAGCACTTTCTCCCACGTTTCCGCGATGCGCACCGACCGCCCCGCACGCCGATCCCACGCCGATCGCCCCGCGGGCCTGGTCGGGCGGCCGTGGCCGCCCGGTCGTGTTCAGCCGGTCGCGTCGACCGCTACTCGGTCAGCATCTTCTCGCCGGCGTCCGGCAGCTTGGTGCCGTTCTTGTCGAAGAACTGCCACGACGTCACCTTCTTGCCCGGCTGCTCGGGTACCACCAGCCGCTGGTACGGGGAGTCCCCGACGGCCTTCAGCCACGGCTCCATGACCGTGCCGTCCGACCAGGTCACCAGGACCTTGCCGACGTCCGGGCCGAGGGCCATCACGGCGAGCTTGATCGGGAGCGGACCGGGCGTGCCGGACTTGTCCCGGGCGCCCATCAGGCCGCCGCTGAACGTGTCGGCCATCCGCGGGTCGAGGTGGCCCGGCGCCGGGTAGCTGCCCGCGTTGTCGTGCGGCTGGCGCACCCCGTCCAGGGTGACGTAGTCGTTCACGACGTCCTCGTTGGGCTGCCAGTACTGCTGGACGTACGCCTCCGTCGGCTTGTCGAGCGAGGAGTCGACGGCGTGGCGCTCCTCCCAGACGGCCACCGCCTGCTCGTACGCCCGCTCCTTCGGGGCGACCGGCCAGAGCGCCGTCCAGAGCTTCCACGTCTTGCCGTCGGGGGTGTTGCCCTGGGCGAGCGTCACCCGGACCGGGGTGAACGGGTCCCGCTCGGCCGTCGCCGTGCCGGACGGCTGGGCGGCCGGGCCGCCCCCGGTGCCGCCGCCGGGACCGCCGTTGGCCGGGACGAGCGCCTGGGCGCCGCTGCTCGCGGGGGAGCTGTGCAGACCCGCCATCGTCCCGCCGCCCAGCACCACCACCGAGGCCAGTGCGAGCGCGCCGACCACCGACCGGCGACGGCGCCGGATCCGGCGGCCGCCCGCCATGATGTCCGCCATCGGCGCCGGGCTGATCCTGGCCCCGGCCGCCACCTCCGCCAGGCCGAGTCCGACCCACACGTCGCCGTCGTCGCCCGCCGCGCCCATGCCGACCGTCCCGCCGTTGCCGCCCGCGCTCATACCGCACCTCCGATGCTCGTCATGCCCTTGATTTCCTTCAGCGCTGCGGCCCCCCGCAGTCTCGCGATCCCCTTGGCCGCGTGGCTGCGCACGGCGCCCGTCGAGCAGCCCATCGCCTCGGCGGCCTGGCTGTCGCTCAGGTCCTCCCAGTAGCGCAGCACCACGGCCTCGCGCTGGCGGGCCGGCAGGGCGGCCAGCGCCGTCATCAGCGCGCCGCGCTGGTCGGAGCGGGCGTAGCAGTCCTCTGCTCCGGCCTCGTCCGGCACGGCGTACACCAGCAGTTCCGGCGCGCGGCGGCGCCAGCGGCGGGCGTGTTCGTTCACCAGGATCCGCCGCACGTAGCTGTGCGGATCGCCGGCCCGTCGCACCTTCGCCCAGGCCGCGCAGGCCTTCTCCGCCGCGGACTGCACCAGGTCCTCGGCCGCGTACTGCTCCCCGGCCAACAGGTACGCCGTCCGCAGCAGCCGTGGCCAGGCCCCGACGATGAACGCCTGGAACTCCTCGTCCCGGTCGGTCTTCGTGCCTCCCATGAGCACCTCCTCACCCACCTAGAGCCCGGAAGCGGCCCAAAGCGCTTACTCCCTCCGATCACCAAACCGGTTGGCGTCCCCCAGAGGCGTCGATACGATCCGCGGATGATCCTCTCCCATGACGTATCTCATGACCTGCCGGGCGACCGCCCCACCGTGGTGCTGCTGCACTCGTCCGTGTGCGATCGGAGGATGTGGGACCCGCAGTGGCAGGGGCTGGTCGACGCGGGCTACCGGGTGATCCGGGGCGACTTCCGGGCCTTCGGCGACACGCCGCCGGCCGACGCCCCGTACAGCGACGCGCAGGACGTGCTGGCGCTCCTCGACCACCTGGGCGTCGAGAGCACCGCGCTGATCGGCGCCTCGTACGGGGGGAAGGTCGCCATGGACGTGGCGGCGCTGCGCCCCGGGGCCGTCACCGCGCTGGCCCTGCTCTGCTCCGGGGCGGCCGAGCACGTCGCCGGTGACGCCCTGATGGCCTTCGCCGCACGGGAGCGGGAACTCCTCGCGACCGGGGACGTCGAGGGCGCCGTCGAGCTCAACGTGGAGACCTGGCTGGGCCCGGAGGCGGGCGACGAGGCCCGCGAACTCGTCCGCCGGATGCAGCGGCGCGCCTTCGAGGTGCAGACGGACGCCGAGATCGGCCCCACCGACGACGAAGCGGACCTCTCCCGGATCACGGCGCCCTGCCTGGTCGTGACCGGCGGCCACGACGTGGACGACTTCCGGCAGATCGCCGACTCCTTGGCGACCCGGATCCCCGGCGCCCGCCGGCTCGAACTGCCCTGGGCCGGCCACTTCCCCGGCCTCGAACGGCCCGAGGAGACCTTCGAGTTGCTCACCGGATTCCTCCGCGAGACGGCGTAGGCGCCCCGAGGAGCGCTGCCTCAGCCGGCGGAGTCGCGCCGGTCGGGGTAGGCCGGGTCGGGGCAGGGCGGGTCGGGGCAGGCTTGGCCGGGGAAGGCCGGGTCGGGATCGTCCAGCAGCAGCTCCAACAGCGGTACGGCCGCCTCCAGTTGGCGGCACTGCTGCAGGGTGAGGCGCGCGCTGCGGCGGGCCAGCAGGGCGGAGCGCTCCCGGCGGATCCGGGTGATCGCCGCCAGGCCGGCCGGGGTGAGTTCGAGCAGCTGGGAACGGCCGTCCAGCGGGTCGGGGGTCTTGGCGATCAGGCCGTCGGCGGTCAGCGGGGCGATCGTGCGGAGCACGGACGGCACGGCCACCCCCTCCCGCGCGGCGAGTTCGCCGAGCCGCAGCGGGCCGTGCACCTCCACCCGGGCCAGGGCGGAGAGTTGGGCGACGGTGAGGTCCTGGCCGCCGGAGGCGCGGGCCATCTGCCGGTTGAGCCGGCCGATCGCCAGGCGCAGCCGGACGACGGCCTCGGCGGAGAGACCGGCCCCGGCCCCGGCCTCGGCCTCGGCGTCGGTCGCGGTGTCGGCGCCGGTCACGGCATCGCGTCCGGTCATGGCCTGCGGGCCTTTCCGCGCGGTGCGGGCCGGCGCACGCCGGGCCGTTCAGCGGGCCCGACCGTGCCCGGCTGGGTGCGGCGGGTGCGGCGCGGCCCGGTCCGCTCGCGGACCAGCGAGGCCGCTGCGGCGACCAGCGACATGGCGATCGCCAGCCAGAACACCACGACCAGGCCGTCGTGGAAGGGGCCCGAGATCAGTTGCGGGAAGAACTCCCGGCCGGTCAGCGTCCGGGCGTTGGCCGCCGGCAGCATGCCGAGCACGTGCGGGCCCAGCAGCTGCTGGATCGGGTTGTACCCGAGGAACGCGGCGAAGAGCGTGCCGACCGGTGGCAGCGAGGCGATGGTGTGCGCGTCGGCGGCGGGCACGCCCTGCGCGGTCAGTCCGGCGGTGAGGGTGTGCGGCAGCGAGCCGGCCAGGCCGGCCACCATCAGCGAGAAGAAGACGCCGATCGAGAGCACCATGCCGGCGTTCTGGAAGGTGGCCCGCATGCCGGAGGCGGCGCCGCGGGCCTCGGCCGGCACGCTCGACATGATCAGCGAGGTGTTGGGGGCCGCGAACAGGCCGCCGCCCAAGCCGTTGAGGAACACCAGGACGGCGAACCACGGGTAGCCGAAGTCGGTGGGCAGGAGCAGCAGTCCGGCGAAGGACAGGGCCATCACCACCAGTCCACCGGAGGCGAACAGCCGGGCCCCGGCCCGGTCGGAGAGGTAGCCCGAGACCGGCCCGGCGGCCAGGAAGCCGACGGTCAGCGGGACGAGGTAGATGCCCGCCCACAGGGGGGTGTCGGCGTAGTCGTAGCCGTGCAGCGGCAGCCAGATGCCCTGCAGCCAGATGATCAGCATGAACTGGAGGCCGCCGCGGGCGATCGAGCCCAGCAGGGTGGCCGCGTTGCCGCCGGCGAAGACCGGGTCGCGGAACAGCGCCAGCGGGAACATCGGCTCGGCGACCCTGGACTCGACCAGGCAGAAGGCGATCAGCAGCGCCACGCCGCCGAACAGCCCGCCCATCACCCATGGGCTGGTCCAGCCCATGGTGTGGCCGCCGTAGGGCTGGATGCCGTAGGTGATCGCGGCCAGCAGGGCGGTCAGGCCGACGGCGAAGGTGACGTTGCCCCACCAGTCGATCCGGGCGGGCCGCCGTACGCCGGTCTCGCGCAGCGACCGGTAGGCCCAGACCGTGCCGAGGATGCCGATCGGCACGTTGACCCAGAAGATCGACCGCCAGTTCCACTCGGCCAGCAGCCCGCCCAGCACCAGGCCGATGAAGGAGCCGGCGATGCCCGCGACGATGTTCACCCCCAGCGCCATGCCGCGCCGGTGGGCGGGGAACGCGTCGGTGATGATCGCGGCCGAGTTGGCCATCAGCATCGAGCCGCCGATCGCCTGCACCACCCGCCAGCCGATCAGCCACAGCGCGCCCGGCCCGCCGTGCAGCGGGTCGAGGGAGAGGGCCACCGAGGTGAGGGTGAAGATCAGGAAGCCGGCGTTGTAGATCCGGACCCGGCCGTGGATGTCGCCCAGCCTGCCGAGGGTGACCACCAGGACGGCGGTGACCAGCATGTAGCCCATCAGCATCCACAACAGGTAGCTGACGTTGCCGGGTTGGAGCGGGTCGAGGCCGATGCCGTTGAAGATCGCGGGGAGGGAGATCAGGACGATCGAGGCGTTGACGGTGGCGATCAGGGTGCCGAGCGTGGTGTTGGAGAGGGCGACCCACTTGTACCGGGGATGGTCCGCCGCCACGGCTCCGCGGACCGCGCGGACGGGCCGGCGCCTGCCGTTGTTCGGGATCTTCGTCGCCACCGCTGCCCCCAGGTGAGTGGCAGACCGGGGCCGCCAGTCGGAGAGTACTTCGATAGCTTTCGCTAACTAACGATAGTCCGACCACCCCACTGCCGGTAGCCCGCAGGCGTCCCGGAGGCCGCCACCGGCCGCTGGCCGCCGGCCATCGGTCCGCTCCCGCGCTGCCGGGAGCCCGGCGGCCGGTTCGTGCTCGCAGGCCCGCGTCCGCAGGCCCGGCTGCTTTCCGACGCGGCGCATACACATTTCCGCCACATTCCCGCAGCGCTGCGCCGCCTTTTCGCGGCGCCGGATGTCCGAATTGCCTGACCGGGGCGGCTTCGTGTCGAATTCCTTGACATGACCACCTTCTCGTTTTCGTCTGTCGCAAGTAAAACTTCGCAAAGAATGGCTCTCCATAGGGGGGTCGCTGACCTGCGTAATCAACATATTGTTGCAGCTCAGGGGCCTGATGATCACCCTTCGCCATACGGGTGTAACCGGTCGTGTCCGCGCCGACCGGCATTCCGCAGGAGTACGGTTCCGGAGGAATCGCCGGGCGTGCTCGCGAGTAAAGCCGAGCAGCCTTGCGGGACTATTCGCCATGCCGTGAAAAGCCGTACCGGGAATTGGTGCGAAGTATGGGTCAGAAAAAGGGTGAGCCGGGGGCCTCGGGGGCCGCCCGCCCGATATCCCTCAAGTTAGCCGTCGAAGTCCTGCGCGGCGTCGCGCAGGTGGACTTCATGCCGTCCGCCGTCTGCGGCCTGTTCTTCGTGGCCGCACTCTTCGCGGCCGGCTGGCGCTACGGCGTCTACGGCCTGCTCGGCAGCGCCGTCGGCACCGCCGTCGCGTACGGCCTGCGGCTGGCGCGCGACGCCGTCGAGGCCGGGCTGCACGGCTACAACGGCTGCCTGGTGGCGCTGGGGTGCGCGGTGTTCCTCGGCCCCGACCACCCCGCCACCGTCGCGGCGGCCGTCCTCGGCGCCGTCGTCGCCGTGGTGGTCACCGCGGGCCTCGGCGCGGTGCTCGACAGCTGGAAACTGCCCGCGCTCACCGCGCCGTTCTGCCTGGTCGCCACCGCGACGACGGCCGCGGCGCCCGGCTTCCGCCACCTGTGGCACGGCACCGGCGCCCCGACCGCCCTGGCCGGGCCGGCCGCCGGCCCGATCGGGCTGACCTGGGACCAGCTGTGGCACGGGTTCTTCGCCAACATCGGCCAGATCTTCTTCATGCCCCAGTGGTACGTCGGCCTGCTGTTCCTGGCCGGCATCTTCGCGGCCAGCCGCCCGGCCGGCCTGCTGGCCTGCGCGGGCAGCGCGACCGGGCTGCTCACCGCCTGGGCGCTCGGCGCGCCCGCCGACGCCGTCGGCCAGGGGCTGCTCGGGTACAGCGGGGTGCTCGTCGCGATGGCGCTGTGCGGCGTGTTCGTCGCCCCCGGCGGGTGGAGCGCGGCCTACGCCGTCCTCGGCGCGGCCGCCGCGACCGTCCTGACCCCGGCGCTGGCCGCCGCCACCGCGCCGTTCGGCGGCCACGCCTTCACCTGGCCGTTCGTCCTGACCACCATGCTGTTCCTGGCGGCGGTGCCGGCCATTCCCCGGCTGCGCAGAGTCTGACCGGGTTTCGGTAGCCCGAATTCCCGCCCGTGACAGGCGTGTTCATTCGGAGTTCCTGCGGAGTTCCCTCGGAAAGGAAGAGTGATTCCCGTGAATCTCGCCCCGCGTGAGATGGACAAGCTGTACATCTACGTCGTGGCCGATCTGGCCCGCAAACGCCGCGACCGCGGTGTGAAACTGAACTACAGCGAGGCCTGCGCGCTGATCAGCGAGGCGATCATGGAGGGCGCCCGGGACGGGCGCACCGTCGCCGAGTGCATGGAGATCGGCAAGCAGGTCGTCAGCGGCGAGGACGTCATGCCCGGCGTCCGCGAGATGCTGCCGCTGCTCCAGGTCGAGGCCGCGTTCCTGGACGGCACCAAGCTGGTCTCCTGCCACGACCCGGTGGGTGCCTGAGCCATGACGCTACGTCAGGCGGAAACGGTGACCGGTCCGACGCCCGCGCCGACCTCGGCCCCGACGTCCGCCGCCACGGTGGTGCTGGCCGGCGGGCACGAGAGCGACGGCGGCCGGGACCTGGCCGCCCTGGTGGAGCGCGAGCCCGCCGTCCACGCCGCGGCCGCCGCCGGCCGGGCGCTCGGCGAGGCCGTCCGCTCGGCGCTGGCCGCCACCGACGGCCCGGTGTGCGTCGTCCCGATGACGCTGGGCCGCGACCCGAAGCTGGTGGCCGACACCGCCCGGGCGCTGCGCTGGCTGGCCGCAGGGGAGGGGCGCGGACGACTCGCCCTGACCGGGGCGTTCGGCGGCAAGGACCACCTCGTCGGCTGGCTGCGGGCCGCGGCCTCCGCCGCCCCCGGGCCCGACGGCGCCGTGCTGGTCACCGCCCCGGCGGCCGGCCCCTTCGAGGACGCGGACCTGTTCCGGATCGCCCGGCTGGTCCGCCAGTACGGCCACCACCGCTGGGTCGAGGTGGCCTTCGCGGGCGGCGACCCCGACCTCGCCGAGGGCGCCGAACGCTGCCGGCTGCTCGGCGCCCGCGAAGTGACGGCCGTCCCGGCCTCGTTCGGACCGGCGCTGCGCACCGAACTGCCCGGGGTGCGGGACGGCGGGCCGCTGCTGCGGCCGTCCGCGATCGCCGGCGTCGTCGCCGCCCGCACCGCGGCGGCCCTGCACCTGCTCGGCCACGGCGAGGACGGCATCCTGGCCGGCCTCGACGCCGAGCACGGGCACGGCTACGCGCACAGCCACGGCCCCGGCGGGGACCACTCGCACGGCCACGGTGCCACCGGCGGACACACCCACGGCCACACACATCACTGAACCGACTGAACTGAACCGACTGAACTGAACCGACAGAGAGGAAGGGCCCGCCATGTCTGGTGGCGCCACGTACCTGTACGGCGACGACCCGGTGGAGATCAACGCCGGTCGCGCCCAGGTCACCATCACGGTCAGCAACACCGGCGACCGGGCGATCCAGGTCGGCTCGCACTACCACTTCTTCGAGGCCAACCGCGCCCTCGACTTCGACCGCAACGCCGCCTACGGCAAGCACCTGGACATCCCGGCCGGCACCGCCGTCCGCTTCGAGCCGGGCGACACCAAGGACGTCACGCTCGCCGAGTTCGGCGGACACGGCCGCCTGATCGGCTTCAGCAACCTCGTCGACGGCGGCATCAGGTCGGCCGACACCCGCGCCCGGGCGATCGACCGGGCGATCGCCCTCGGGTTCAAGGGCACCAACCTCGACCACAAGGAAGGCGACCGCTGATGGCCACGCTGTCCCGCAAGCAGTACACCGATCTCTTCGGGCCCACCGTCGGTGACCGCTTCCACCTCGCCGACACCAACCTCGTCGTCGAGATCGAGAAGGACTTCAACCAGGGCCACTACGGCGACGAGGCCGTCTACGGCGGCGGCAAGGGCATCCGCGACGGCATGGCCCAGGACCCGGCCGCCACCTCCGCCCAGGGCGCGCTGGACCTGGTGATCACCAACGTCGTCGTGATGGACGCCGTCCTCGGCGTGGTCAAGGGCGACATCGGCGTCAAGGACGGCTTCATCACCGCCGTCGGCAAGGCCGGCAACCCGCACACCCAGAGCGGCGTGCACCCCCGGCTGGTCATCGGCCCCGGCACCGAGGTGATCTCCGGCGAGCACCTGATCGCCACCGCCGGCGGCATCGACACCCACATCCACTTCATCGCCCCGCAGCAGGTGCAGGAGGCGCTGAGCAACGGCATCACCACCCTCATCGGTGGCGGCACCGGCCCCTCCGACGGCACCAACGGCACCACCTGCACTCCCGGCCCGTGGAACATCCACCGGATGTACCAGGCGGTCGAGGACCTCCCGGTCAACGTCGGCCTCCTCGGCAAGGGCAACGGCTCGCTGCCCGGCGCCCTGCGCGAGCAGGTCGAGGCCGGCGTCTGCGGCCTCAAGGTCCACGAGGACTGGGGCAGCACCCCCGCCGCCATCGACAGCGCGCTCGGCGTCGCCGACGAGTACGACGTCCAGGTGGCCATCCACACGGACACCCTCAACGAGGGCGGCTTCTTCGAGGACACCCTCTCCGCCATCGACGGCCGCACCATCCACACCTTCCACACCGAGGGCGCGGGCGGCGGCCACGCCCCCGACATCATGCGGATCGCCGGAGAGCCCAACGTCCTGCCGTCCTCCACCAACCCCACGCTGCCCTACACCGTCAACTCGGTCGACGAACTGCTGGACATGGTGATGGTCTGCCACCACCTCAGCCACGACATCCCCGAGGACGTCTCCTTCGCCGACTCCCGGGTCCGCGCCGAGACGATCGCCGCCGAGACCGTCCTGCACGACGAGGGCGTCATCTCGATCTTCTCCTCGGACTCGCAGGCGATGGGCCGGATCGGGGAGTCCTTCACCCGCGCCTTCCAGACCGCCCACCACTGCAAGGACCAGCGCGGCAAGCTCGACGGCGACACCGAGCGCAACGACAACTTCCGCGTCCTGCGCTACCTCGCCAAGCTCACCATCAACCCGGCCATCGCCTCCGGCACCGCCGACCACATCGGCTCGCTGGAGAGCGGCAAGCTCGCCGACATCGTGCTCTGGCCGATCAACTCCTTCGGCGCCAAGCCCAAGATGGTCATCAAGGGCGGCGTCATCAACTGGGCGCTGATGGGGGACCCGAACGCCTCGCTGCCCACCCCGCAGCCGGTCTACTACCGCCCGATGTACGGCGCGCTCGGCCGGGCCAGGCAGGCCACCCGGGTCTCCTTCATGTCGCAGGCCGCCATCGACCTCGGCGTCCCGGCCCAACTCGGGCTGGACAGCCGGGTCCTGCCCGTACGGCGCTGCCGCTCGGTCGGCAAGCAGCACATGGTCCGCAACGACGCGCTGCCGAAGATCGCCGTCGACCCGGAGACCTACAAGGTCACCCTGGACGGCGAGCCGGCCACCATCGAGCCCGCCCGCGAACTCCCGCTCAACCACCTGTTCTACCTCGCGTGAGCGGCTCTCCAGGGCTCGGCTCTTCGGGGTCCGGTTCGTCGGGGCCCGGCTCTCCCGGGCTCGGGGGAGGCCTCGACGCCCTGCTGGTCAGCCTCCAGCTGACCGACTCGGCCTTCCCCAGCGGCTTCTACACCCTCTCGCACGGCCTGGAGGGCTACGCGCAGGCCAAGGCCGTCACCGCGGACACCATGCCCGACCTGCTCACCGACCTGCTGCGCCACTCGGTCGGCCCCGGCGACGCCACCGCGCTCGCCCTCGCCCACGGCGCCGCCCGGGCCGGCGACTGGGGCCTGCTGGTCGAGGTGGACCAGCGGCTGCACGCCACCAAGCTCAACCGCGAGCTGCGCCTGGCCTCCACCCGGACCGGGCGCCAACTCCTCGACATCGCCCGGGAGTCGATCGGCGGCGAACCGCTGGACCGGTACGCCGAACTGGTCGCCGCCAAGCAGGCCCCCGGCTCCCAGCCGGTGGCCGCCGGAGTCGCCTACGCCTCCGCCGCCGTACCCGTCGACCAGGCCGTCGCCAGCGACCTGTTCGCCTTCTGCACCAGCTTCGTCGGCGCCGCCCTGCGGCTGCGGCTGACCGACCACCGCAAGGCGCAGGTGGTGCTGCGGGCCGCGGCGCCGGTGATCGAGGAGACCGTACGGGCCGCCCTCGCCCGGGAGTTGGACGACCTGGGCGGGTGCGTGCCGGTCGCCGACGCGATGTCCGGACGGCACGAACGGGCCGAGGCCCGGCTGTTCGCCAGCTGAACCGCGTCCGGGAGGTGCGGGCGGGCGCCGGAGTGTCGCAGCTCCCGCTCCTCCCGGACACAGAACCAACGTCACACCGCATCAGAAGGAGACAGCAATGACCGAGAACGTGCTCCGCGTGGGCATCGGCGGGCCGGTCGGCTCCGGCAAGACGGCGCTCATCGAGGCCCTCGTCCCGGTGCTGATCGCCAACGGCCACCGCCCGGCGGTCATCACCAACGACATCTACACCCAGGAGGACGCGCAGCACGTGCGTCGCACCCTGGCCGGCGTCCTCGACCCCGAGCGGGTCGTCGGCGTCGAGACCGGCGCCTGCCCGCACACCGCCGTCCGGGACGACCCGACGATGAACCTCGCGGCCGGCGCCGAGATGCTGGAGCGCTTCCCCGACGTCGACACCCTGCTGTTCGAGTCCGGCGGCGACAACCTCACGCTGACCTTCAGCCCCGTCCTGGTCGACCTCTTCCTCTTCGTCCTGGACACCGCCGAGGGCGAGAAGATGCCCCGCAAGCGCGGCCCGGGCATCACCGAGTCCGACCTGCTGGTCATCAACAAGATCGACATCGCCCAGTACGTCCGCGCGGACCTCGGCATCATGGAGTCCGACGCCCACCGCGTCCGCGAGGGCGGGCCGGTCGTGCTCACCAACTGCCTCACCGGGCACGGGCTGGACGAGATCGCCACCTTCCTGGAGACCTTCCGCAAGGTCCCGGCATGACCGTCACCGCGGCCGCGGGGGAAGCGGTTGCGGGGGAGGCCGCCGAGGCCGCCGTGCCCCGGCTCGATCCGCGGCACTACGAGCCGGCCCGCGTCCCGTACGCCGTCCGCCGGTACGCCGGGACGCCCGACACCCTGGGCGTCGGGCGCCCCGGCAAGGTCGGCCTGCTGGAGCTGGCCTTCGAACGGATCGGCGAACGCACCGAACTCACCGGCCACTACCAGAAGTCGCCGCTGCAGATCATGCGCCCGCTCTACTTCGACCCGGCCCGCCCGGACCTCGCCGTCACCTTCCTGATGTCCACCGGCGGCGGCATCCTCCAGGCCGACCGGCTCCGCACCGATCTGCGCTGCGGCGCCGACACCGCGACCCACCTCACCACCCAGGCGGCCACCAAGGTCTACCGGATGGAGTTCGACTACGCGACGCAGCTGGTCAACCTGGACGCCGGCCCCCGCGCCTACGTCGAGTACCTGCCCGAGCCCGTCATCCCCTTCGTCGACTCCCGGCTCTACCAGCGCACCGTCCTCACCGTCGACCCCACCGCCACCGTGCTGGCCGGCGAGACCGTCCTCGCAGGCCGCCTCGCCCGGGGCGAGCGCAACGCCTACCAGGTGTTCGCCTCCGACCTCGAAGTCCGGCGACCCGACGGCCAGTTGGTCGCCCTCGACACCGTCCGCCTGGAGCCCCCGGCGGCCGGCGTCACCGGCCCGGCGGTCCTGGCCGGCCACGACGTCATGGCGAGCCTCTACGTCGTCACGCCGCTCGCCCCCGCCGCGCAGGTCGCCGACACCCTGCACGAGGCCCTGGCCGGCAGCGGCCTGCTCCACGGCGTCAGCGTCCTCCCGCACGACAGCGGCGCCTGGCTCCGCCTGCTCGGCTCCGACACCCGCGCCTGCGCCGCCGCCCAGCGCACCGCCTGGGACGCCGTGCGCCGGCTCCTCATCGGCGCCCCGGCCCCGGCCCTGCGCAAGACCTGACCCCGCTCCGCACCTCCCCGCACCTCCCCGCACCTCCCCGAAGCGCCCCGAAGCGCCCCGGCGCCTCGGGGAGGGGGCGCGAGGGGGCGAGGGCGGCCCCGGATGCAGCCGGACCGGCCTGGTCGCAGCATGGAACCGGAGGCTCTCATGCACCGACCCACGTTCGGACCTTCCCCGCCCGACCCCGTATCCGGCCCGGCAGCCGATCCCGCCCCGGCCCCCGCCCCCGGTCCCGGTCCCGGTCCCGGTCCCGGTCCGGGGCCGGGACGCCAGGGCCGGGGCGGTCTGCGGTCCGGTTCGGTCTTCCTCTCGTTCGTCCCGTGGATCGTGTTCGACGTCATCGCCGGGCCGAGCACCTGGAAACTGGCGGCCCTGACGGCGCTGGTCGCCGCGCTCGTCGTCGCCCTGCCGGACACGCGCCACCGTGCGCTCAAGGTGCTCACCATCGCCGGCGTGGTCTTCTTCGCCGTGCTCTGCGTACTGGGCCTGGTGCTCGACCGGCACAGCCTGGTCTGGCTGGAGACCTACGCGCAGGTGCTGTCCAGCGGCGTGCTCGCGGCGGTGGCCCTGGGATCGCTGGCGTTCACCCCGTTCACCGAGCAGTACGCCCGGGAGTCCACGCCGCCGGAGGTCTGGGGCACGCCGCGGTTCCGGCGCACCAACCGGTTGCTGACCGCGCTCTGGGGCACGGTCTTCCTGATCACGGCGCTCCTGGGGCTGGCGGCCCTGCACGTCGGCTCGGCGAAGGACTGGCTGACCTGGGTCATCCCGGTGATCCTGCTGGTGCTGGCGTTCCGGATCACCCGCTGGTACCCCGAGCACGTGCGCGAACAGGCCCGGCGCGGTCGGTGAGCAGCAGCACACCCGGGGGGCGTCCGGGCGCCGTGACGGCGGGATTCACCCGGTCGGGTGGATCCGGTGGGACCGCTCCCGGGCGGGCGAGGGCCGGCTGGATAGTGAGGAGGCAGTCGCATTCCTCGCTGTTCGCGTTCTCAACTCGCTTCAAGAGGAGGACACATGGTCGGTACGGCGCACCGGAGCACCGGTGTGGAGGGGGTGGAGGGCGGTGTCGGTCTGACGGCCCTCCTGGTCGCCGCGGCACGCGCGATCGAGACCCACCGGGACGACACCCTGGCGCAGGACGTCTACGCGGAACACTTCGTGCTCGCCGCGCCGGCGTCCGCGGGCTGGCCGGTCCGGATGCACCAGGTGCCGGACGGGGACGCGAACCCGCTGTGGGGGCGGTTCGCGCGCTACTTCGGTCTGCGGACGAGGGTCCTCGACGACTTCCTGCTCCGGTCGGTGCACTCGGGCGCCCGTCAAGTGGTCCTGCTCGGCGCCGGGTTGGACACGCGGGCGTTCCGACTCGACTGGCCTCCCGGCTGCACGGTCTTCGAGGTCGACCGGGAGGGCGTACTGGCCTTCAAGCACGGGGTGCTCGGCGGGCTGTCGGCCTCCCCGAAGGCGGCGCGCGTCCCGGTCGCCGCCGACCTGTGCACCGACTGGGCCGCAGCGCTGACCGAGGCCGGCTTCGACGCGGCCGTGCCGAGCGTCTGGCTGGCGGAGGGGCTGCTCTTCTACCTGCCCAACGGCGTGGAGACGCAACTCATCGACACGGTCGGCCGGTTGAGCGCGGGCGGCAGCGCCATGGCGTACGAGGTCAAGCTGGAGAAGAGCCTGCTGGACTACCGCGAGAGCCCGCTCTACACCTCGACGAAGCACCAGATCGGCATCGACCTGCTCGATCTGTTCGACGCAGAGCCGCGGCCCGACTCCGCGGGCGCCCTGGCGGGCAAGGGCTGGATCACCTCGGTCCACACCCCCTTCGACTTCACCCACCAGCACGGACGCGGCCCCCTGCCCGAGCCGAACGACGCGCTGGAGGGCAACCGCTGGGTGTTCGCGCACAAGCCCCGGGTGTAGGCCCTGTCCGGCCGAGGCACAGGGAGGGCGGAGCGCCTCGCTCAGCGGGCGCTCCGCTCCGGGACCAGGACGGGTTTGACCACCCGGCCCGCGTCGCAGTCGCGTTCGGCCTCGTTGACGGCGGCGAGCGGGTACCGGCGGATCAGCTGGTCGAAGGGGAACTTCCCGGCCTGCCACAGCCGGGTCAGCCGGGGGATCAGCAGGGCCGGCACCGCGTCCCCCTCGCAGATGTGGGAGATCCGCCGGCCCCGGTCCAGTGTCCCCGGATCGAGCGGCAGCGCGGTGCGGAGCCGGGCGACCAGCCCGAGGTGGCCGGTCGGGCGCAGGGCCCGGAGCGCCTCGTTGATCAGCGGGGCGGAGGCCGTGGTGTCCAGCGCGTACCGCGCGCCGCCGTCGGTCAGCCGCTGGATCCGCTCGGCCAGGCCGGGCCGGGGGACAGGGTCGGGCCCGGAGGCGTGGTCGGCTGGTCCGGCGCGCAGCGGGATCGCGCCGAACCGCTCGGCGAGGTCCAGCCGTTCGGGGTACCGGTCGACGGCCACGGTCACCGCCCCGGCGGCCGTGGCCGCCATCACCGCGGCCAGGCCCACCGCCCCCGCGCCGAGGACCACGACGGTGTCGCCAGGGCCGGCGCCGAAGGAGTTGAACACCGCCCCGGCACCGGTCAGGAAGCCGCAGCCGAGCGGCCCGAGCAGGTCGACGGGCAGTGAGCGGTCGACCCGGACGGCGTTGCGCGCCGGAACCATCGCGTACTCGGCGAACGAGGACTGGCCGAACCACCGGGGGGCCAGTTCGCCCCCGGCCGCGTCGGTGAACCGCGCCGCGTCCTCCTTGCGCCCGCCGAAGAGGTTGAGCGCGGCGAAGGAGTCGCAGTAGGCGGGGGCCGCGCCCAGGCAGTTCCGGCAGTGTCCGCAGGAGTCGAAGCTCAGCACGACGTGGTCGCCGACGCTCAGGCCGGTGTGCGGGCCGCCGGTCTCCACCACGACCCCGGCCCCCTCGTGCCCGAGCACCGCCGGCAGCGGCGAGCGGCCCGCCGAACGCCGGACCGCGAGGTCGGTGCGGCACATCCCGCAGCCCGCGATCCGCACCAGGACCTCGCCGTCGGCCGGCCCCCCGTTCAGGACCACCTCCTCGACGGCGAACCCGCCCTCGTACGAGCGCAGTACCGCCGCGTCGAACCTCATCGTCACCGTCACGCCTCCTCCGGATCGTCAAGCCTCTTCCGGCCGGTGCACGACGAACGGCCTGAGGTTCCCGTAGAGCCCCCACGGCCCGCCCGCGACGCCGACACCGCTCTCCTTGATGCCCGCGAAGGGCTGGGCGAGGGAGAGTTCGGCGTGGTGGTTGATCCACGCCGTCCCGCACTCCAGCCGGTCGGCCACCGCCTCGGCCCGGTCGAGGTCCGTCCCCCACACCGAGCCGCCCAGTCCGAATCCGGTGTCGTTGGCCGCCTCGACGGCCTCGTCGACGCTCCGGTACGGCAGCACCGGCAGGACCGGGCCGAACTGCTCCTCCGTCACCACCGGACTGTCGGCGGGGACGTCGGCCAGGATCGTCGGGGCGAAGAAGTAGCCCGGCCGGTCCAGTCGGTGGCCACCGGCCGCGGCCCGGGCGCCGCCTGCCAGGGCCCGGGCCGTGTAGCGCTCGACCCTGGCCAGTTGGGGGGCGTTGTTGACCGGCCCCAGCCGGGTGCCCGGGTCGAGTCCGGCGCCGACGACGACGCTCTTCGCCCGCTCCGCGAGGGCCTCGACCACCTGGGAGTGGAGCCGGGCCGGGGCGTAGACGCGCTTGACCGCCATGCAGACCTGCCCGCAGTTGCGGAACGCCGCCCAGAACAGCCGGTCCGCGATCCGGTCCACGTCCACGTCGTCCAGCAGGACGGCGGCGTCGTTGCCGCCCAGCTCCAGGGTGACCCGGGCGAGCGAGGCGGCCGCGCCCGCCGCGACGGCCCGACCGGTGGGGACCGAGCCGGTGAAGGTCACGTGGCGGATCCCCGGGTGGGAGGCGAGCCGGGCGCCGAGGGGTTCGCGGCCGGTGACGATCGTCAGGACGCCCTCGGGGAGGGCGGTGGCGAGGACGGAGCCCAGCAGCCGGGTGGCGAGGGGGGTGAACGGGGAGGGCTTGAGCACCGTCGTGTTGCCCGCGGCGAGCGCGGGCGCGAACTTCGCCGCCGCGAGCTGGAGCGGGAAGTTCCACGGGACGATCGCGGCGACCGGCCCCAGCGGCCGCCAGCGGATCTCGCTGCGCACCGGGCGGCCGTCCGCGATCGGCTGGGGCGCGGGGGCCAGGTCGGCGAAGTAGCGCAGGCGGGCCGCCGTCCGGGCGACCTCGGCGGCCGACTCGGCCAGGGGTTTGCCCTGTTCCCGGGTGAGCAGCGGGGCGAGGTCGGCTCCGGCCGCCTCCACGGCGTCGGCTGCCGCACGCAACGCGGCGGCGCGGGCGGCGGGGTCGGCCCGCCAGCCGCGCCAGGCCTCGCGGGCCCGGCCGACGACGGCGTCCAGCGTGTCCGGCTGCTGGTCGGGGGCCTCGGCGAAGGCCTCGCCTGTCGCCGGGTCGACGACGGCGAAGCGCCCGCCGTCGGGCCCGGGCGGGCGGCCGGGCCGGCTCGTCGGCATGCCGGCGGTCAACTCGCGGCGGCGACGACGGCCGCGTGCTCCCGGGCGTGCCGGTCCATCTCCGCCCGGAAGTCGGCCACCAGCTGCGGCCGGATCCTTCCGGCGGTGCGGTCGCCGCCCTCGCAGACGGCCCCGCGCACCCCCACGATGTCGGTGCCGATGCGGGTCAGCGTGCCGAGGTCCGCCGCCTTGACGCTGCCCGCGAGCGCGGCGAGCAGGTCGGCTTCGTGGGCCAGCCGGACGAACTCCGCGCAGACCTCGGGCGGAACGTGGTCGAACAGCCTGGTCCCGTCCTTGATCGCGGTGTCGAGCATGGCCGCGTCGGAGCCGGAGCGGCGGGCGATGTCGGGCAGCGCGAGCGGGTTGACGCAGCCGATCCGGTGGGCGTCGGCGTAGCCCGAGGCGACGACGAACGCGTCCGGCCGGTAGTCCTTCACGGCCCGGACGACTCCTCGCATGACGTCGACGGCCTGTTCGGGCGTCGTGCACCCGTAGAGGCCGACCTTGATGTACGTGGCGCCGGAGACGGCCGCACCGAGCGCGGCCTGGGCCACCGTGCCGGGCTTGTACGGGACGTCCCCCACGGTGGCGGACAGCGGCTTGTCCGCCGGGACGGCGTCGCGGATCTCCCGGATGACCCACGGGAAGTTCGCGCCGAGCGAGCCCTCGTCCGGCTTCTTGACGTCGACGATGTCGAGGTGCTCCGCCGCCTTCGCACAGTCGAGGGCCTCCTCGACACTGTCCGGGGAGATGAGCAGCAACAACGTGGGCTCCTTCCACCGCAGGTCCACCGGCCGGGGCCGGTGTGCGGGGTCGTCTGGATCACGTGCGATCCGCTCATCATTCCTTCGGCCCGCGACCCCCGGTAGGGCGCGCGGAGCCCGAACGGGTCACTCCCGTGGCGCGGCCACCCATCGGTGCGCCGGACACTCCAGTTCGAACCCGTCGCACGCGAGTACGGCCGGGTCGCCGGGTCGGGATTCCGGCTCCCGGCCGCCGGGACGGCCGTTCAGGTCTCAGGCCCACCGCTCCACGAAGCGGCGCTGCCAGGGCGTCTCCACCGCGTGCGGGTCGTAGTGCTCCCGGACGTACGCGACGGCCTCGGCGGCCGGGACGCCGTCCAGGATCGCGACGCAGGCGAGGGCGGTGCCGGTGCGGCCGTGGCCGCCGACGCAGGCGAGTTCGACGCGTTCGGTCGCCGACCGCCGCCAGACCTCGCGGAAGGCGTCGGCCGCGTCCGCCCGGTCGGCGGGGAGCCGGAAGTCGGGCCAGCGCACCCAACGGCCCTGCCACGGGAGCGGCTTGGGCGGGCGGCCCAGCAGGTAGAGCCCGAAGGAGGGGTGCGGGCCGGGCGGCAGCGGGCGGCTGAGGCCGCGCCCGCGCAGCAGCCGGCCGGAGGGCAGGCGCAGCACGCCGGGGGCGGCCGGGTCCCAGGGCGTGGTCGGCCCGGTCGGCCCGGTCGGCCCGGTGGTCTCGGTGGTCTCGGTGGTCTCGGTCATCTCGCGGTTCTCCTCAGGACGCGACGTGCAGGGCCGGGGTGCCCGGCATCCCGGCCCGGTGGGCCAGGGCCGCCGCCTCGCCGCGCGAGGAGACGCCGAGCTTGGCCAGGATGTTGGCGACGTGGAACTTCACCGTCGACTCGCTGATGTGCAGCGCCACGGCGATGTCCCGGTTGCGCCGGCCCTGGGCCAGCTGGTCGAGCACCTCCAGCTCGCGCGGCTGGAGGCCGTCCAGCGGGTCGGTGGCGTGCGGCCGTTCGGGCAGGCCGAGCGGCAGGTCGACGCTCACCGTGGTGCCCCAGCCGTGGACGGCCTCGATGGCGCAGCGCCCGCCGAGGGCGGCGATCCGGTCGGCGGTGCGGTGGACGGCCAGCGCGTCGGCGGCCAGCAGGCCGGGGCCGTCGTCCCGCACCACCGCCCGCAGCGTGTCACCGGCGAACCGCCAGCTCACGTGCAGCCTGGTCACGGCGTCCTGCTCCAGCATCACGAGCACGGCCGCCCGGACGGCGTCCCGGGCGGCGTGCGCGGTGTCCGCCGGCACGGACCGGCCGGCCTCCGCCGGCGGCGCCACGTCCAGCCGCACCCGGGTGTGCCGCAGCAGCGGGCGCAGCTGCTGGTCGAGCCGGGCGAACGCGGCGTCGGCGGGTTCCTCGCTGAGCGCCCGGTCCAGGTCGGCGCCCCGGCGCAGGTCGAGCAGCGCCGTCACGGCCAGTTCGGTGGCGGCGCGGCGCGCGGTGGCGTCGTCCAGTGCGGCGGAGCGCAGCGGCGCGAGGATCGCGGTGAGCGCGGCGCCGTGGGAGCCGGTGAACTCGGCGATCGCCCGGGCCCGGGCGTTGGCGGAGGCCCGGGAGGCCGCCGCGTGGGTGGGGCCTGCGTCGGTGGCGCGGTGGTGCGAGTGGGTGGTGACCAAGTCCCACAGCTGCTGGAGGACGGCGAGCGCCCCGGCCGCCACCGGGTCGGCGCCGCCGTCCCGGACCAGCACCAGCACCGCGGTGGTGGCGTCCGACGCCGACGCCGTGACCACCACGACGGACCTCGCCCGCCCGGCCAGCTGCGCCTCGCCCTGCCAGGCCCGGCCGTCGGCCGTCGCCGAGGTGGTCGTCTCGGCCAGCTTGGCGAGCTCCAGGCCGCTGACGGCGGCGGTCAGCTCGGGCGGGCCGAAGGCGAGCGTGGGGGAGTAGGTGCAGATGCCGCTGAGCTGGGCGATCGCGACGTGCGGGACGAGGGTGGCGACCACCTCGGAGAGCCGGTCCATCAGGTGCGGCCGGGGCGTGCGCAGCACCTCGACGGCGCGCGCCAGCGCCTCCTCGGGGCGGCCCCAGTGCTGCCGCCACCGCTCGTCCACGCTGTTCCCGTCCCTGCCGTTCCCGTCCCTGCTGTCCACGTCCCCGCCGTCCACGTCCTCGCCCGTCTCGTTGCGCACGCCCTTGTCAACGCCTGTCAACGCCGATGCCGTCGCCCGTGCCGGCCAGCCTAGCCCGGGGGCCGGGGTGGCGGCCTGGCCGTTCGGACAGGTGGAACCATCCGAAAGGCGGGCCTGGCGACCACCCCGGACGATCCAGGATGGAGCCGACGGAAGAAACAACTCACCGAACCCGCAAGGACATTCCATGACCAAGGCGATCGCCTTCTCCGAGTACGGCGGCGTGGACGTGCTGCGCCCGACCGACGTCGAGCTGCCCGCCCCGGGCCCCGGCCAGGTGCGGGTCGCGGTCCGCACGGTGGGCGTCAACCCGCTGGACCACAAGGTGCGCAGCGGCTCGATGGTGGCGGCCTTCCCGGTCTCCTTCCCGCACGTCGGCGGCTACGAGCTGGCCGGTGTGGTGGAGGCCGTCGGCCCGGACGTGACCGCGTGGGCGCCCGGCGACGAGGTGTTCGGCGCCGTCATGGGCGGCGCGTACGCCGAGCAGGCGCTCGTCGACGCCGACCTGCTGGCCCGCAAGCCCGCCTCGCTGAGCTGGGAGGAGGCCGCGGCGATCCCGGTGGCGGCCGAGACCGCCGAGCGGGTGCTCGGCGTCCTGGGCGTGCGGGCCGGCGAGACGTTGCTGGTGCACGGCGCGGCCGGCGGGGTCGGCACCCTGCTGCTGCAACTGGCCCGGGCGCGCGGGATCACCGTGGTCGGCACCGCCGGCGAGGCCAACCACGCCTACCTGCGCGAGCTGGGCGCGATCCCGGTGGCCTACGGCGACGGCCTGGCGGAGCGGGTGCGGGCCGCCGCCCCGGGCGGGGTGGACCGGGCGCTGGACGCGGCGGGCAAGGGCGGGGTGCTGCCGCTCTCCATCGAGCTGACCGGCTCCGCGGACCGGGTGGTGACGATCGTCGACTTCGCGGGCTCCGCCGAGTACGGCGTCCGCTTCAGCGGTGGGGCGGAGGGCGTCGAGTCCTACCACCAGCGCGCCTATGCCGCCGTGCTGGCGCTGCACGAGGCGGGCACCCTGCGGCTGCCGCTGCACCAGGTGCTGCCGCTGGCGGAGGCGGCCGAGGCGCACCGGCTCAGCGAGCACGGGCACCTGCGCGGCAAGATCGTGCTCACGGTCTGAGGCCATGGGCGCCGGGGGCGCCGGAGGTCGTCGATGTTCGGCGGCCGGCCCGGTGCATTGATCAACTGGTCGATGCACCGGGCTTCCTGACGTGGAGTCGGTAGAGTCCGGTGGCATGGTGACTGAGAACACATCAGGGGTGTCGGCGGGCCGCCTGGCCGGGCGGTCCTGCGTGGTGACGGGCGCGGCCAACGGCATCGGCCGGGCCGTCGCCGAACGTTTCGTACGCGAGGGCGCCTCGGTGGTCGGCACCGACATCGACGCCGAGGGCCTGCGCCGGCTGGCCGACCGGTTCCCGCACGCCGTCAGCACGGTGGTCGGCGACGTGGCCAGCGACGAGGACGCCCGCCGGATGGTCGACGCCGCCGTCGAACGGTACGGCCGCCTCGACGTCCTGGTGGCCAACGCCGGGGTGATCCCGCTCATGGAGGTCACCGAGGCCACCGCCGAGGAGTGGGACCAGGTCATGGCCGTCGACGGCCGCGGCATGTTCCTCACCTGCAAGTACGGCATCCAGGCGATGGCCGCCCAGGAACGGCCCGGTGGGGCGATCGTCTGCGTCTCCTCCATCTCCGGCGAGGCCGGCCAGCGCGGCCAGGCGGTCTACGGGCCCGCCAAGTTCGTCGCCTCCGGCCTCACCCGGCACCTCGCCGTCGAATGGGCCGACCGCGGCATCCGGATCAACGCCGTCGCCCCCGGCACCATCGCCACCGACCGCGTCGCCCGCCTGTACGACGAGCCCGGCGGGACGGAGTACCTCGCCGCGATCGAGAAGCGCCACCCCATGGGCCGCCTCGGGGCCCCGGCGGAGGTCGCGGCGGCCGTCCTGTTCCTCGCCTCCGACGACGCCTCCTTCATCACCGGCGCGGTGCTGCCCGTCGACGGCGGCTACCTCGCGCAGTAGCCGTCAGCCCTCGGTGTGCTCGACGCCACCGGCGGTCGCGGCGGCCCCGGCGGTCTCGATGGTCCCGGCGGCCCCGGCGGCCCCGGCGGTCTTGATGGTCCCGACGGTCTCGACCAGGGCGGACACCCCGTCCGGGCCGTGACCGGCCGCGACCGCCCGCCGGGTGACGCCCAGTGCCGCGTCCAGCACGGCGGTGTCCAGGCCGCGCGCCCGGGCGGTGTGGGCGACGTGCGCCAGGCCGGCCTCCGCCGAGGCCACGCTGCTGCGGTCACCCGGGTGGCTGCCCTGGTCCGCCCGTTGCGCGAACTCGTCGATCAGGGCCGGCAGCAGGCGGGGCAGGCCCTGTGCGTACGGGGCGAGTTCGGCGCCGCCGATGCCCTCGGCGCGGGCCAGCGCCAGCGCGTGCAGGTAGCCGTGCACGGTGGTCCAGAACAGGTCCAGCAGCGCCGCGTCGAACGCCGCCGCCCGGCCCGGATTCCCGCTGTCGAGCAGCCGGACGCCCCCGCCGAGGGTGCGCAGGGCCGCCTCGTGCGCGGCGAAGGCCCCGGCGTCGCCGCTCAGCAGCACGGCGCCCTCGGGCCGCCCGATGGTCGGGGCGGGGGTGAGGATCGCGGCGTTGAGCAGCCGGAAGCCGCCGGCCCCGGCCCGGGCGGCGTTCGCGCGGGCGTCGTCCGGTGTGACGGAGGTGGCGTTCACCAGCGTGCGGCCGCGCAGCGCGGCTCCGGCGGAGTCCAGGACGGCCTGGGCGGCGGCCTGGTCCCGGACGCAGAGCAGGGCGAGCGGTCCGGCGGCGACGGCCTCCGCCGCCGTCGCGGCGGACCGCGCCCCGAGCGCGCGGAGTTCGGCGTCCCGCCCGGGCGTGCGGTTCCACACCGTCACCGGATGCCCGGCGGCCAGCAGGGCCCGGGCCAGCGCCCGGCCCATCGGGCCCAGGCCGAGGACGGCAACTGCGTTGGGGGAGAGAGGGGTTGCGGAAGATCGTTCGGTCGGCATGGCGGCTACGCTAGACCTTCACGTCGACGTCAGAGTCAACGGCGGAGTCGACGTCAGAGCCGGCGTCGGAGCCGACGTCGGCGTCAATGGCGGAGTCGGACGAACGAAGGACGGCACGGCATGCGGATCGGAGAACTCGCCCGGCGCACCGGCGTCAGCCCCCGCGCCCTGCGCTACTACGAGGAACAGGGCCTGCTCGCCCCCGCCCGCCGCCCCAGCGGCTACCGCGAGTACGGCGAACCCGACATCGACACCGTCCACGGCATCCGCACCCTCCTCGCCGCCGGCCTCGGCAGCGCCGCCATCGCCCGGATCCTCCCCGGCCTCCCCCGCCCCGGCGCGCGCCGCCCCGGCCCCACCTGCCCCGAGCTCCTCACCGGCCTCGCCCGCGAGCGCGCCCGCATCACCCGCCAGATCGACGAACTCGCCGCCGCGCGAGGGCTGTTGGACGCGATCATGGGGGCCGACGCGCCGAGCGACCTCATCCGCGCACCCCGCCCGGACCAGGATTCCGCCCGCCGCCCTCCC
The DNA here is from genome assembly GCF_042720685.1 of Kitasatospora sp. NPDC058492. Classification (NCBI taxonomy): domain Bacteria; kingdom Bacillati; phylum Actinomycetota; class Actinomycetes; order Kitasatosporales; family Streptomycetaceae; genus Kitasatospora; species Kitasatospora sp. NPDC058492. Next base: position 185,388 of record NZ_JBHXMU010000004.1, on the reverse strand, counting down.
CACCGGGCCTGAGCCCTGTCGTCCCGTGGCGTGCGCCCGCCGGGCCCGGGCCGCGCCGCCGGGAGAAACCCGATCGCGCGGCACGCCGCCCTGTGCTGGAGTGGGCGGATGGATCATGAGGACACACTCGCCCTGTTCGACCGCCGACTGAGGCGCGAAGCGAAGCCCGACGGCCCCGGCACCCGGATCGAGCGGGACGGCGACGTCATCCGGCAGGTCGGCGCCGCCCACGACTGGAACGGCGTCCTGTGGTCGGACCTCGACGAGGCCACGGCGGATCGGGCGATCGCCGCGCAGGTGCGGTACTTCACCGCACTGGGCCGCGAGTTCGAATGGAAGACCTACGCCCACGACCGGCCCGGTGACCTCGGGGAACGGCTGCGGGCGGCCGGGTTCACGGCCGAGCCGCAGGAGGCGGTGATGGTGGCCCGGATCGAGGACCTCGCCACCGACACCGCCCTGCCCGAGGGCGTCCACCTGCGTCCGGTGACCGACCGGGCCGGGGTGGACCTCGTGGCGGACGTCCACGAGCAGGCCTTCGGCACCAGCGGCGCCCGCCTGCGGCAGCGGATGCTCGACCAGCTGGCCCGGAGCCCGGAGACCGTCAGCCTGGTCGTGGCGATGGCCGGCGAGCGCCCGGTGTGCGCGGCGCGGATGGAACTGAACCCGGGCACCGAGTTCGCGGGCCTGTGGGGCGGCGGCACCGTCGCCGACTGGCGGGGGCGGGGCATCTACCGGGCCATGGTCGCCCACCGGGCCCGCATCGCCGCCGACCTCGGGTACCGCTACCTCCAGGTCGACGCGAGCGACCAGAGCCGCCCCATCCTGCAACGGCTCGGATTCGCGATCCTGACCACGTCGACCCCGTACGTCCACCAGCCGCCCGCCTCCTCGGACGCCGGCCAGGGGAGTTAGGGAAGCCGGGGGAGCTAGGGAAGCTGGGGGAGCTGGGGGAGCTGGGGGAGCCGCTCGACGATGACCATCGCCGCGTCGTCGTCCAGCCGGCCGCCGACGTGGGCGAGCAGGTCGCGGCGCAGGTGGTGGAGCAGGGCGGTCGGACGTTCGTCCTGCCAGGCGGTGACGCGGTCGGTGAGCGGGTAGAAGCGCCGGTCGGCGTCGCGGGCCTCGATCACGCCGTCGGTGTAGATCAGCAGCCGGTCGCCGGGCTGGAACGGGAAGGTCTCCACCTCGTAGCGGACCGGGGCGAGCTCGCCCAGGCCCAGCGGCGGCGCCGGGCGGCGGGCGGCCAGCGTGGTGATGCCGTCGGGGCGCAGCAGCAGCGGGGGCGGGTGGCCGCAGTCGATCAGCCGGACCGCCGTGCCGTCGTCGGGGATGTCGAGCAGGACGGCGGTGATGAAGGACTCGCCGCTGTCCTCCGGCGGGGCCGCCTCGTCCGGGTCCTCGCCGCTCAGGCGGCGCCGGCGGGCCTGTTCGCCGAGCTGGGCGAGGTCCCAGCAGACGCTGCCGTCGAGGTAGGCGGCGAGCCCGGGCAGGTCGGCGTGCAGGTGGGCGGCGGCGCGGAAGGCGCCGAGCAGCAGGGCCGCGTCGCCGAGCGAGGACAGGCCCTTGCCGCGGACGTCGCCGACCAGCAGCCGGGTGCCGGTGGCGGTGCGGGCGGCCGCGTACAGGTCGCCGCCGACCTGCGCCTCGGCCTCGGCGGCCAGGTAGACGGAGGCCAGGTGCAGCGGCCCGATCCGGTCCGGCAGCGGGCGCAGCAGGACCCGCTGGGCGGCCTCGGACACCGAGCGGACCTGGGCCAGCTCGCGCTCGTACCGTTCGCGCAGCGCCCGCAGTCCGATGATCAGGGCGGAGACGACGAGCTGCGCGCCCAACTGGGTCTCGATGTTGGCGCTGGTGAGGCCGTCCCGGAGGATGCCGATGACGGTGAGCGCGGCGAGGGCCAGCAGGGCGACCCCGGCGGTGGCCCGGGCGCCGGCGTAGGAGGCGGTGAGCGCGGGGGCGACGATCAGCAGCGGGCCGAGGTGGATCTGTGCGGGGGAGAGGATGTCGACGACGGTGATCACGACGATCAGCGCGAGCGACAGCGCCGTCAGCGCGCGACGGTCGGGCCGCCGGGGGCGGCGGCGGTCGCGCGGGCGGTCGCGGGGCTGCGGGTCACGGGGACGCTGCCGGAGTGGCACCTTTCCTCTGTACACCGTCGGGGCGGTGCGGCGCACCCCGGGCGCTCCTCGGGTGCACCCCGGAGGCCCTCGGGCGCACTCCGTACAGGGGGTCTCAGTGCAGGGAGTCTCAGCCCTCTTCGCCGTAGCGGGCCAGGTAGGCGGCGAAGCGGGCGACGTCCTCGTCGGACCAGTCGGTGAAGCGGGCGGTGAAGGCCAGCCGGCGCTGCTCGTTGGCGTCCTGCAGCAGGGCGAGCCCGGCCTCGGTGGCGCGCAGGATCTGGCCGCGCTGGTCGTCCGGGTCGGCCTCGCGCCGCAGCAGGCCGAGCTTCTCCAGGGCGGTGACCTGGCGGCTGACGGTGGACTTGTCGAGCATGAAGTGGGCGGCCACGTCGGCGGCCCGGCAGCCGCCGCGCTCGGTGATCAGGTCGAGGATGCTGTAGGTGACCAGGGAGAGGTCGGGGTGCAGCTGGGAGGCCTTGTGCCGGGCGCGCCGGGCGAAGGCGGTCAGCTCGCGCTGGATGGCGTCGATGGACGACTGGCGGCCGGGCACGAACGTTCCTACCTCCTCGATATTTGTTGCACTATACAACGGAATCCCCCGGGTCCGCGCGCCGCTCCGGGCCTCCCTGCCCCTGAGTGGCCTGCCAGGCGCGGGCGGCGGCAATCCGGCGGGTCGCACTCGGGTGAGTGGCGAACAGTAGCTCAAGCGCCCTCGGCGGGTCGACATCGGAGACGTTCGCCAACGCCAGTCTGCGTTGCATCGCGACGAACTGCTCGGCGTCCGACGTCAGTTCGAGTGCGTGCCGGTCCGCCCTGGCCTCGATCCGGCGGCTCACCGCGCACTGGGCCGGCCCCGACAGCGCCCCCAGCAGCGCCGCGCACGCCGCCAGCAGCGGCAGCGCCCGCGGATCGGCCGCATCCGCCGCCCCCGCCGCCGACAGCAGCGGCTGCCAGGCGCCCAGCACCCCCAGCACGGCCACGGCCGCGGCCGCGCCCACCGCGCCCAGCAAGGTGCCGAACGGCACGTCCCGGTGCTTCACGTGGCCCAGCTCGTGCGCCACCACCAGTTCCACCTCGCGCGGCGTGGCCGTCGACAGCAGCGTGTCGTACGCGACGATCCGGCGGGTCGCGCCCAGCCCCGACACGTACGCGTTGAGCGCGGTGGTCCGCCGCGAGGCGTCCGCCACCAGGACGTCCCGCACCCGTACGCCGTCCCGCTCGGCCAGCGCCAGCAGGGCGCTGCGCAGCGGGCCCGGCGGCATCGGAGTGAAGCGGTTGAACACCGGCTCGATCAGCAGCGGGTGCAGGAAGGACAGCGCCGCCGTCAGTACCGCCGCCGCGCCCGCCGCCGGCAGCCACCAGTGCCGCGGCGACCAGGCGGTCAGCGCGAACAGTCCGAGCGCCAGCGGAAGGACCAGCACGAGGGCCAGCCCCAGGCCGCGCAGCGCGTCCACCGCCCAGCCGGCCCAGCCCTGCGTCACCAGCCCGTACCGGGTCCGGACCGCCCGCAGCCGGGCGCCGAACGGCAGCTGCAACACCTGGCCGAGCACCACCAGGGCCGCCGCGCCCGCCAGCACCCCGGCCGTCCGGGAGCCGCCGAACCAGCCGCCGACGGCCGAGACCAGGCCGGCGCCGGCCGGGGTCAGGCCGAGCAACAGGGTGAGCGCCAGGCCCGCCAGCCGCCCGCCCAGCGCCCAGGGCAGCTGGGCGCGGCGCAGCGCGCGGCCACGGGCGCGCTCGGCGGGGGTGAAGTCGACTGGTGGGCGGCCGGCGGGGGCGGAGGCGGTGGTCTCGGTGTCGTCCATGGGGTGGGTGCGGCTCCGGGCTCTGGCGGACGGGGGCGGGTGGGGCGGTTCAGCATCTCCTACCGCGCCGGGGCGGCGCTCAGTCCTCGGCGTCCGGTGCTCCAGCCGTTGGTGTTCGGCCCGCCGTTGGTGTTCGGCCCGCCGGTGCTGTTCGGCCCGCCGGTGCTGTGCTCGGAATCCGGTGTCGTGCTCGGAATGGAGCCGGTGTTGTGCTCGGAATGTTGCGGAACCGAGGCGGATGGGTGCGGAAGCCGTGCCGTAGGCTGACCGCTTCTGGATCGACCCGGGGGGAACCACTCATGCGCCGTGCCGCGGCCGCCGTCGCGCTGTTCGTCGGCCTGACCGCCATAGCCGCCTGCGGGCCCGACGACCCCGCCCCGGCGCCGGCCGCCGCGCCCGGTTCGACCGCGGCCGCCTCGGGCGGGGCGGCGGGCACGCCCACCAGCCCGGGCGCGACGCCCTCCGGAACCGCCGCCGGGAAGAACGCCGCGCCCCGGCCCGACGGCAGCATCACCGTCGCGTTCGCCGGAGACGTCCACTTCGAGGGCCGCACCGAGGCCCGGCTCGCCGTCCAGCCGCCCGAGCAGGCCCTCGGCCCGCTCTCCCGGACGCTCGCCGACGCCGACCTGTCCGTCCTCAACCTGGAGACGGCGATCACCGGGCGCGGCGCCCCCGAGCCGAAGACCTACACCTTCCGCACCTCGCCCAAGGCGCTCTCGGCGCTCAAGGACTCAGGCGTCGACGTCGTCTCCATGGCCAACAACCACGCCGTCGACTTCGGCGCCGACGGCCTCACCGACACCCTCGCCGCCAAGGACTCCTCGCCGATCCCGGTCGTCGGCGTCGGCCGCAACGCCAAGGAGGCGTACGCCCCGTACGTCACCACCGTGCGCGGCGTGAAGGTCGCCGTCGTCGCCGCCAGCCAGGTCGAGGACCTCACCAACCAGAAGTGGCGGGCCGGCGCCAACAAGCCGGGCATCGCCTCCGCGCTGGACGTCCCCGCGCTGGTCAAGGCGGTCGAGGCGGCCAAGCAGCAGGCACCCGTCGTCCTCGTCTACCTGCACTGGGGCGACGAGGGCAAGGCCTGCCCCACCGGCCCGCAGACCGCCATCGCCAAGAAGCTCGCCACCGCCGGCGCCACCGCCGTGGTCGGCACCCACGCCCACACCATGGTCGGCTCGGGCATGCTCGGCAACACGTACATCGGCTACGGCTTCGGCAACTTCCTCTGGTACGGCACCTCCAACTACGCCTTCTCCAACGAGACCGGCGTCACCACCCTCACCCTCACCCGCGACGGCAAGGTCACCGGCGAGGCCTTCGCCCCGGCGACCATCGACGACAAGGGCGTCCCCGTCCCGGTCGCCGGCGCCACCGCCGAGGCGGCCCGCAAGCGCCGCGACGCCCTCCGGGGCTGCACCGGCCTCGCCCCGGCCCCGGCGGCTCCGGCCTCGTCGGCTCCGGCGACCGGCGCGACGGGCTGAGTCGCCTCCGGGGGCCCGCGGCCCTCTCGTGAGCGACCGGGAGCCGCCATCAGCTCCCGGTCGCCGTCCGGCAGTTCGCCGCCCTCCAGCCGCTGCGGCACCGTGGCCGTGGGAGGTTCGGTCCACCATCTCGGCGAGACGAAACGTCTCGTACCGGCGCGCCCGGAAGCGGCGGCGATCGGGCCGGAGTCGAGGGAGCGGCGGTGAGTTGACGGCTGCACAGGGCATCGGCGCAGCCGAACATATGTGTTAGGTTAGGCTTACCTAATATTGCTGGTCGGAGGGGATGTCCGTGCAAAAGTCCGAATTCGCCGGTGCCGTCGCGATGGTCACCGGGGCCGGGCAGGGCATCGGTGCGGCCGTGGCCCGGGCGCTCGTCGCCGAGGGGGCCGTCGTCGCCGCGGTGGACCGCAACCCCGGCCCGCTCGCCGCCCTCGCGGCGGAGTCGCCCGCCGTGCACCCGTACGTCCTGGACGTCGCCGACGGCCGGTCGGTGGACGACACGGTCGACCTGATCGAGCGCCAACTCGGGCCGATCGCCGCACTGGTGAACGTCGCCGGGATCCTGCGCACCGCACCCGTCGTCGAACTCACCGACCAGGACTGGGCGGAGACCTTCGCGGTCAACACCACCGGCGTCTTCCACACCGGCCGCGCGGTCGGCCGCCGGATGGCCGACCGCGGCCGCGGCGCCGTGGTCACCGTCGGCTCCAACGCCGCCGGGGTGCCGCGCGCCGGCATGGCCGCGTACGCGGCGTCCAAGGCGGCGGCCACCATGTTCACCCGCTGCCTCGGGCTGGAACTCGCCCGCTCCGGCGTGCGGTGCAACATCGTCTCGCCCGGCTCGACCGACACCGGGATGCAGCGCGCGCTCTGGGGCGAGGACGCCGAGGCCGCCGAACAGCGGGTCATCGACGGCGACTTGGGCGCCTGGCGGGTCGGCATCCCGCTCGGGCGGATCGCCGCACCCGCCGACATCGCCGAGGCGGTGGTCTTCCTGGCCTCCGACCGGGCCCGGCACATCACCATGCACGACCTCTACGTCGACGGCGGCGCGACCCTGCGCGCCTGACCGCCCTGACCGCCCTCGCCATCCCCCCGCCTTCCCCTCCGCTCCCCTCCGCGCCCCGGGCAACCCCCGGGCGCCGGCCATGCCCTGACCTCCCTCCCCGACCTTCCTCCCTGACGCGCAGACCGTCCAGACCGTCCCAGACTGGAGACTTCACGGTGACCACGGTGCACCACGCCCCCGCCGGGGGTGTCGCCGAGCACGCCGCTCCCGCCCCCTCCGCCGCCCCGGCCCCCGCCGGGCCCGCCGACGCTTCCGCCCCGGGCCCCGACCACGCCGTCATCGGCGCGGCCAGCGGCCTGCTCGGCCAGTACCGGGCCGCGGCCGACGAGGCGTTCTTCGCCTCGCCGACCCGCACCCTGCTCACCGCGGGGGTGCACGCCCGCGTCCCGCAGGACGAGCGCCCGCTGCCCGTCCGGGTCGCCGCGACGCTGGCCGAGGCCCGTCGCGCCGGGGTCGAACGGCCGCTGGTGGTCGGCGCGGTGGCGTTCGACCACGACAGCCGGGTCGAACTCGCCGTCCCCGAGAGAGTCCGCAGAGCCGGGGCGCTGCGCGACGACCCGCTGATCGCGCTGCCCGCGCCGCCGGCCGAGCCGGTCGACTGGCAGGTGCGCCCGATCCCCGAGCCGGCCGCGTACGGCGCGGGCGTCGCGGCGGCCGTCGAGCGGCTGCGCGGCGGCGAGTTGAGCAAGGTCGTGCTGGCCCGCACGCTGGAGCTGAGCGCCGACCGCCCGCTGGACCTGCCCGCGATCCTCCAGCGGCTGGGCCGCCGCGACCCGGGCGGCTACACCTTCGCCGTCCCCGCCGGCGGCGGGCGGACGCTGATCGGCGCCAGCCCCGAACTCCTGGTCTCCCGGCGCGGAACGGCCGTCCTGGCCAACCCGCTGGCCGGCTCGGTGCCGCGCAGCGCCGACCTCGGCGAGGACGTCCGGCGCGCCGCCGCGCTGCTGGAATCGCCCAAGGATCTGCACGAGCACGCCGTCGTGGTGGATGCGATCCGCGCCGCGCTGGCGCCGTACTGCCGCACCCTGGACGTGCCGGCGCGGCCGACCCTGGTGCGCACCGCCGCGATGTGGCACCTGGCCACCACCATCACCGGCGAACTGGCCGATCCGGCGGTCTCCGCCCTGGAGTTGGCCACCGCCATGCACCCGACCCCGGCGGTCTGCGGCACGCCGACGGCCGTCGCCCGGCGGGTGATCGGCGAGGTCGAGCCCTTCGACCGAGGCCTGTACACCGGCATGGTCGGCTGGGGTGACGCGGACGGCGACGGCGAGTGGGTGGTCACCATCCGCTGCGCGGAGGCGGACGAGCGGACCCTGCGGGTGTACGCGGGCGCGGGCGTCGTCGACCGGTCCCGGCCCGAGGACGAACTCGCCGAGACCAGCGCCAAGTTCCGCACCTTCCTGGACGCCGCGGGGGTGTCGCAGTGACGGCGCCGGAGAGTTTTCTGATGCAGGGTCAGTTCGCCGTTGTGGACCAGGTCTCCCTTCAGGAGTCCGCCTTCACCCCGTACCCCGCCGAGTTCGCCGAGCGCTACCGGGCCGCCGGGTACTGGCGTGGCGAGACCTTCGGGCGGATGCTGCGCGAGCGCGCCGCCGCGCACGGCGAGCGGATCGCGATCGTCGACCCGGCGGGGGAGGGGCGGCGCTGGACGTACGCCGAACTCGACCGCCGCGCCGACCGGATGGCCGCCGGGCTGCTCGCCCGGGGGATCGGGCGCGGCGACCGCGTGGTGGTCCAACTGCCCAACGTGGCCGAGTTCTTCGAGGTGGTCTTCGCGCTGTTCCGGATCGGCGCGCTGCCGGTCTTCGCGCTTCCGGCCCACCGCGCCACCGAGATCGGCTACTTCTGCTCCTTCACCGGGGCGGCCGGCTACGTCGTCGCGGCCGTCGACAACGGCTTCGACTACCGCGAACTGGCCTCCCGGGTCAAGGCGGAGAGCCCGGCGCTGCGGCTGGTCCTGGTGGCCGGGGACGACCCGGGCGAGCACCTCCGGCTGGCGGACGTGCCCTGCGACGGGCCCGGTCCGGCCGAGGAGCCGGAGCCCGGGAGCGTCGCCTTCCTCCAGCTCTCCGGCGGCAGCACCGGTGTGCCCAAGCTGATCCCGCGCACCCACGACGACTACATCTACTCGCTGCGCGGCTCGGTCGAGCTGTGCGCGCTCGACGAGGACAGCGTCTACCTGTGCGCGCTGCCCGCCGCCCACAACTTCCCGCTCAGCTCGCCCGGTTCGCTCGGCACGCTGTACGCGGGCGGCCGGGTGGTGCTGTGCCCGCGGCCCAACCCGGAGACGGCCTTCCCGCTGATCGAGCGCGAGGGCGTGACCATCACCGGACTGGTGCCGCCGCTGGCCCTGCTCTGGCTGGACGCCGCCGAGCGCGACGCGGGCGGCCCCGGCGCGGGGGGCCTGGACAGCCTGGAGGTGCTGCTGGTCGGCGGTGCCAAGTTCAGCGCCGAGGCCGCCCGGAGGGTGGGCCCGGTGCTCGGCTGCACGCTCCAGCAGGTGTTCGGGATGGCCGAGGGGCTGGTCAACTACACCCGCCTGGACGACCCGGAGGAGCTGATCACCACCACCCAGGGCCGGCCGATCTCCCCGGACGACGAGGTCCGGGTGGTCGACGACCAGGACCAGGACCTGCCCGACGGCGTCACCGGCCACCTGCTCACCCGCGGCCCGTACACCATCCGCGGCTACTGGAACGCGCCCGAGCACAACGCCAACTCCTTCACGGCCGACGGCTTCTACCGCACCGGCGATCTCGTCCGCCGCACCCCCACCGGCCACCTGGTGGTCGAGGGCCGGGCCAAGGACCAGATCAACCGGGGCGGCGAGAAGGTCGCCGCCGAGGAGATCGAGAACCACCTGCTCGCCCACCCCGCCGTGCACGACGCGGCGGTGGTGTCGATGCCCGACCCCTACCTCGGCGAACGCACCTGCGCCTACGTCGTCCTGCGCGCCGAGAACCGCGAACAGCCGCCGAAGAGCATCGAGTTGAAGCGCTTCGTACGCCAGCGCGGACTGGCCGAGTACAAGGTGCCGGACCGGGTCGAGTTCGTCGACGCCTTCCCCGCCACCGGGATCGGCAAGGTCAGCAAGAAGGACCTGCGCGCCGCCATCGCGGCCGCACTCCCTACTCACTGAAGGAAAGACCAACGTGGGCCTGCCCCGCATTCCCTCCTATCCCCTGCCCGCCGCCACCGAACTGCCCGCCAACCGGGTCGCGTGGACGGTCGATCCGGACCGCGCCGTGCTGCTGGTGCACGACCTGCAGAACCACTTCCTGGACGCCTTCGACGCCGCCGCCGCGCCGGTGCCCGAACTCCTCGGGAACGTCGGCCGGTTGGCCGAGGCGGCGCGCGCCCACGACATGCCGGTGCTCTACTCGGCCCAGCCCGGCGGGCAGAGCCCGGCCGAACGCGGCCTCCAGCAGGACTTCTGGGGCCCGGGCATCCCGGACGACCCGCGCGCGACGGCGATCGCCGACGCCGTCGCCCCCGCACCGGGCGACACGCTGCTCACCAAGTGGAAGTACAGCGCCTTCGTGCGCACCGACCTGGACCGGCTGCTGCGCGAGCAGGGCCGGGACCAGCTGGTGATCACCGGCGTGTACGCGCACATCGGGGTGCAGGCCACCGCCTGCGACGCCTGGATGCGCGACCTGCCGGCCTGCGTGGTGGCCGACGCGGTCGCCGACTTCGGCCCGGACGAGCACCGCGCGGCGCTGTCCTGGGTGGCCGGCCGCTGCGGGCAGGTCACCACCACCGACGCCGTCCTCGCGATGCTGGAAGGGAAGTGACGGGCATGGCCTTCACCGTGGAGCGGATCCGGGCCGAGGTCGCCGACCTGCTCGGAGAGGACCCGGCGGACGTCCCGCTGGACGAGAACCTGGCCGACTGGGGCCTGGACTCGGTCCGGCTGATGGCGCTCGCCGAGCGCTGGCGGGCCGAGGGCGCCGAGGTGGCGTTCGTGCAACTGGCCGAGCGCCCGGCCGTCGAGGCCTGGGCCGCACTGCTCGGCGCGGCCTGATGGAGACCGTGCTGCTGGAGGCCGCCGGGCCGCAGGCGCCCCCGCGCACGGACCGGGCGGCGAAGTACCCGCCGACCACCGTCGTGGGGCCGGTCGAGGCGCAGGCGGCCCGGACCCCGGACGCCCCCGCCGTGCTGCTCGCGGGCGGCGCGGTCGTCACGTACCGGGACCTGAACGCCGCGGCCAACCGGCTGGCGCGCGCCCTGGCCGCGCGCGGCGCCCGGCCGGGGGCGGTGGTCGGCCTGGCGCCGGCCCGCCACCCGGCGCAGCTGCTGACCGCGCTGCTCGCGGTGGCCAAGTCCGGCGCGGCGTACCTGCCGCTGGACCCGGCGGACGCGCCCGGACGCCGGGAGCGGCTGCTCGCGGAGACCGCGCCGGTCTGCGTGCTGGGGGAGGGGGTGCCGGAGGCGCTGGCCGGGCTGGACGTGGACGGCGAGCTGGCCACCGACCCGCCCCGGGCGCTCACGCCGCAGCACCTGCTGTGTGTCGGGTACGGCCCCGGAGGGCGCCCGGACGCCGTCCGGCTCACCCACGCCGAGGCCGACCGCCGGGTGCGCGAGCTCCAGGCGGCCCACCCGCTCGGCCCGGGCGACCGGGTGCTGCAACTGGGCCTGCCGCTCTGGGAGTTCCTCTGGCCGCTGCGGACCGGCGCCGCCGTGGTGCTGGCCGACCCGCAGCGGCCGGGCGAGGTCGGGGAGCTGGTGAGGGAGCTGGGTGTCACGGCGGTGCGGGCGACGCCGGCGGCGCTGCTGGGCGGCAGCTGAAGGGGGCGGGGCGGGGGCGCGGGCGCGGGCGAGCGCGGCGAACAGATGACAACATTCAGCGAACAACTTTCAGATAACAGATGATGAAATCTGTTATCTGAAAGTTGTCATCTGTTATCTGTCAGCCGTCGATCGGCAACCATCGGTCGTCAGCCGCCGGCTGTCAGGCGTTCGCCGCCAGGTCCGCCGCCGTCCAGGCCATGGCGACCGCGCCGTCCAGCACCGCCCGGTCGGCCTCCGCCCCCACCGCGGCCTCGGCGAACGCGGCCTCGTGCGGGGCGCAGGCGCCGCCGGTGATGTCCAGCACCGGGTGGATGGCGGGTACGGCGTGGGAGACGTTCCCCATGTCGGTGCACGCGAACGGCCCGCTCTCGACCGGCTCCGGCCGGCCGAGCGCCGCCGCGTTGGCCCGCCAGAGGGCGAGCAGGGCGGGGTCGGAGCGCATGTCCAGGTAGTCCGGTTCGGGCCGGTCGAGTGTCACCTCGCAGCCGGTGGCGAGCGCCCCGGCCCGGAAGCAGTCCTCGACCCGGGCGCGCAGCTGCGCGAGGTCCTCGGCCGCCGAGGCACGGATCTCGTACTCCGCGCTCGCGCTGTCGGGGATCAGGTTGGGCGCGGTGCCGGCGGCCGTGGTGATGCCGTGCACCCGCCACTGCGGCGGCAGGTGCTGGCGCAGCAGCCCGAGGGCGACCTGGGCGACGGTGAGCGCGTCGGCGGCGTTGCGCCCCTGGTGCGGGTTGAGGCTCGGGTGGGCGGCGCGGCCGGTGTAGCGGACGGAGAGGGTGCCGAGCGCGAAGGAGCGGAAGTCGGCGACCTCGACCGGGCAGGGGTGCACCATCATCGCCGCGTCCACGCCGTCGAAGGCGCCCGCCTCCAGCAGCAGCGCCTTTCCGGCTCCGCGCTCTTCGGCGGGTGCGCCGATCACCCGTACGGTGAGCCCGAGTTGGTCGGCGTACGGGGCGAGGCCGAGTGCCGCGCCGAGGCCGGCGGCGGCGATCAGGTTGTGCCCGCAGGCGTGCCCGAGGCCGGGCAGCGCGTCGTACTCGCAGACGAGTGCGACGGTGACCGGCCCGCTGCCGAGGCTCGCGGTGAACGCGGTGTCCAGTCCGTGCGCGGGCGCGGTGACGGCGTAGCCGTGGGCGCGCAGGAGTTCGGCGCACCAGGCGGCCGCGCGGTGCTCCTCGAACGCGGTCTCGGGGTGGGCGTGGATGCGGTGGCTGAGCGCGAGCAGTTCCGCGCGGTGCGCGTGGACGCGTTCGCGGACGGCCTGTTTGGTCGCGGTCAGGGGCATGGGTGGCGCCTCCGGGATGTCAGGGCCCCCGCACTGGGGGGCCGTTGAGCAGATCATATGAAGTTAGATTAGGCTAACCTAACTAGGCGTTTCGTTCGCCGGACCCCGAGGAGCACCCCGAACCATGCCTGCCGTCGAAACTCAGGCCGTCGATGTCCCGCTGCTCGCCGCCCAGGCCGCCATCTGGTACGCGCAGTCACTCGACCCCGACAGCCCGGTCTACAACACCGGCGACGCCGTCGAGATCACCGGCCCGCTCGACGAGGCCCGGTTCGAGGACGCGCTGCGGCAGGTGGTCGACGAGGCCGAGGCGCTGAGCGCCGTCGTCGTCACCGGCCCGGACGGCACGCCCCGCCAGCAGCCGCGCCCCGGCCGCCGCTGGCCGCTGCACCACCTCGACCTGCGCGCCGCGCACGACCCGGCCGCCGAGGCCGAGGCCTGGATGCGCGCCGACCTCGCCCGCCCGGCCGACCTCGCCGAGGGCCCGCTGTTCACCCACGCGCTGATCCGCCTCGCCGACGACCGGTACCAGTGGTACCGGCGGATCCACCACCTCGCCGTCGACGCCTACGCGTTGAACCTCCTCGGCGAGCGCCTCGCCGAGCTGTACACCGCGCACACCACCGGCGCCGAGCCCGCCGCACGCCCGTTCGCCACCCTCGCTGAGGTCGCCGCCGAGGAGGCCGCCTACCGGGACGGCGAGGAGTACCCGGCCGACCGCGCCTACTGGGCCGACCGCCTGGCCGGCGCCGACACCCCGGCGACCCTGCCGGGCAGCCCGGCGCCCGCGCTGTCCGCAACCCCGGCCCAGGCCCCCCTGCGCCTCACCGCCGAACTGCCCGCCGGCACCCGCGACCGACTGGAGCGCGCCGCCGCCACCGCCCGCGCCACCTGGGCCGAACTGCTCCTCGCCGCCACCGCCGGCTACCTGCACCGCCTGGCCGGCACCGAGGACGTCGTGCTCGGCCTGCCGCTCGCCAACCGCCGCGGACCGGCCGCCCTGCGCACCCCCGTCGCCGCCGCCAACGTCCTCCCGCTGCGCCTGGCCGTCCGCCCCGCCGACAGCGCCGAGGCGCTGCTGCGCCGGGTGGTCCGCGAACTGCGCGCCGTCCGCCGCCACCAGCGCTACCCGCTGGAGGACCTGCGCCGCGACCTCGGGCTGACCGGCGAGCGGCGCGCGCTGTTCGGCCCGATGGTCAACATCAAGGCCTTCGAGGGCGATCTCGACCTGGCCGGCCTGCCCGGCGTCGTCCGCAACCTCGCCGCCGGGCCGGTCGACGACCTCGCCGTCGGCGTCTCGCCCGCCCCCGGCGGCGCGCTGCGCCTCGTCCTCGACGCCGACCCCGCCCGCCACGACACCGCCTCGCTCGCCGCCCACCGCGACGGGCTGCTGCGCTACCTCGACGCCCTCACCGACCTGCTGCTCACCGCCCCGCAGACGCCCATCGCCCGGATCGACCTGCTCGACCCGGACGGCCTGCGCCGCGCCACCGCCGGCCGCGCGGAGCCGCCGCTCGACCGGACGCTGCCCGAGCTGTTCGCCGCGCAGGCCGCCCGCACCCCGGCCGCCGTCGCCGTCCGCAGCGGCAAAACCGCCCTCACCTTCGCCGAGTTGGACGCCGCCGCCAACCGCCTCGGCCACCGCCTGAACGCCCTCGGCGTGCGCGCCGGTGCGCCGGTCGCACTCGCCCTGCCGCGCGGCGTGGACACCCTGGTCGCGATGCTCGGCGTGCTCAAGGCCGGCGGCGCCTGCGTCTCCCTCGACCTCGCCCACCCCCGGCAACGCCTGGCCGCCGTCCTGGACGACGCCCGCCCGGTCTGCGCGGTCGGCACCGCCGACGCCCTCGCCCAACTGGACCTGCCGGCCGGCCTGCCCACCGTGCTGCCCGGGGACGCGGACGCCGAGCCCGCCACCGCGCCCCCGGCCCCCCGGCCCCACCACGCCGCCTACGTACTGCACACCTCCGGCTCCACCGGCCGCCCCAAGGGCGTCGTCGTCACCCACGCCTCGCTGGCCAACCTGTACGCGGGCCACGGCGAGGACCACATCGCCCCGGCCGTGCGCCGCACCGGCCGCGAACGCCTGCGCGTCGCCCACAGCGCCTCGTTCGCCTTCGACGCCTCCTGGGACCCGGTGCTGTGGATGGTCCACGGCCACGAGCTGCACCTGCTCGACGACGCCACCTACCGCGACCCGGCCGCCCTGGCCGGCCACCTGCACCGGGAGCGCGTCGACTACCTCGACGTCACCCCCTCCTACCTCGAAGTCCTGCTCTCCGAAGGCATCCTGGACGAGGAGTGGCACCGCCCGGCGGTCATCGCGGTCGGCGGCGAGGCCACCCCGCCCGCCCTCTGGCAGCGCCTCACCGCCGCAGCCGGCCTGCACCCGATCGACCTCTACGGCCCGACCGAGACCACCGTCGACGCCTACGCCTGGACGCCTGGCCCCGACGGCGCCCCGGTCGGCCGGGTGGTGCGCGGCTCCCGCGCCTACGTCCTCGACGGCTCGCTGCGCCCCGCGCCCGACGGCGTCTCCGGCGAACTGTACGTCGCCGGGGCCTGCCTGGCCCGCGGCTACCTCGGCCGCCCCGACCTCACCGCCGAACGCTTCCTCGCCGACCCGTTCGGCCCGCCCGGCGACCGGATGTACCGCACCGGCGACCTCGCCCGCCGCCGACCGGACGGCACCCTGGAATTCCTCGGCCGCGCCGACGACCAGGTGAAGATCCGCGGCTTCCGGATCGAGCCCGGCGAGATCGCCGCCGCCCTCGCCGAACTGCCGGGCGTCGCCCAGGCCGTGGTGATCGCCCGCTCCGGTCCGCAGGGAAAGCGGCTGCTCGGCTACGTCGTCCCCGAGGCCGTTGCCGAGGCAGCTTCCGAGGCGCTTTCCGAGTCCGAGGCGGCTCCCGAGTCCGAGGCCGTCCCCGAGACCGTTGCCGAGGCCATGTCGGAGGACGCCGCCGAACCCGCCCCCACCCCCCGCGTCGCCCTCGACCCGGCCGCGCTGCGGGCCGCGCTCGCCGCCCGGCTGCCCGGCCACATGGTCCCGGCCGCCGTCCTGCTCCTCGACGAACTGCCGCGCACCGCCCACGACAAGCTCGACCACCGCGCCCTGCCCGAACCCGCCGCCGCCGAGCCCGGCACGGCCCCGGCCACGCCGCAGGAGGAACTGGTCTGCGGCCTGTTCGCCGACGTCCTCGATCTGCCGCAGGCGCCCGGGCGGGATGCCTCCTTCTTCGACCTCGGCGGCCACTCGCTGCTGGCCGGACGCCTCGCCGCCCGGCTGCGCGAGACCTTCGCCGCCGCCGTCGGGTTCGCCGACGTCTTCCGCCACCCGACCCCGGCCGCGCTCGCCGCCCTGCTCGACGCGCACCCCGGCGGCGAGCCCGAGGCCCGCCCCGCGCTGGTGCCCGTGCCGCGCACCGACCGGATGCCGCTGTCACCCGCCCAGCGCGGCCTGTGGTTCCTGCACCGGCTCCAGGGCCCCAGCCCCACCTACAACATCCCGCTCGCCCTGACCCTCACCGGCCCGCTCGACCGGACCGCCCTCACCCTCGCCCTCGGCGACCTCGCCGCCCGGCACGAGGTGCTGCGCACGGTCTACGGCGAGGAGCCGGACGGCACGCCGTACCAGCGGGTGCTGCCCGCCGCGCCCGTCGAACTGCACGACGGCACCGAGCTCGCCGAAGCCGTCCGGCACGCCTTCGACCTCACCGGCCGGCCGCCGCTGCGCGCCACCCTGTTCACCCACGGCCCGGCCGAGCACACCCTGCTCCTGCTGCTCCACCACATCGCGAGCGACGGCGCGTCCACCACCCCGCTGGTCCGCGACCTGTCCGCCGCCTACACCGCCCGGCTGGCCGGCCGCGCACCGGAACTCCCGGCGCCCGCCGTGCAGTTCGCCGACCACATGGCCTGGCAGCGGCAGCTGCTCGGCACCTCCGAGGCGCCCAGCCCGCTCGCCGCGCGGCAGTCGGAGTACTGGCGCACCGCCCTGGCCGGCCTGCCCGACCAGTTGGAGCTGCCCGCCGACCGCCCGCGCCCCGCCGTCGCCGGCCACCACGGCGCCACCGTGCCCTTCACCCTCGACGCCGAGGCGCACGCGGCCCTCGCCGTGCTCGCCCGGACCGCCGGCGGCACCGTCTTCATGGCCGTCCAGGCCGGACTCGCCGCCCTGCTCACCCGGCACGGTTGCGGCACCGACATCCCCGTCGGCACCCCGGTCGCCGGCCGCGACGACCCCGAAACCGCCGACCTGGTCGGCTACTTCGTCAACTCCGTGGTCCTGCGCACCGACACCTCGGGCGACCCGACCTTCCGCGAGCTGCTCGGCAAGGTCCGCAGCACCGTCCTCGCCGCCCACGAGCACGCCGACCTGCCCTTCGACCGCCTGGTCGAGGAGCTCAACCCGCCGCGCTCCCTCGCCCGCCACCCGCTGTTCCAGGTGATGCTCGCCTGGCAGAGCCGCCCCGACGAGCCTCACCCGCTGGGCGGCGGCCTCACCGCCCGGATCGCCGCCGTCCCCAGCGGCACCGCCAAGTTCGACCTCACCCTCAACGCGGGCGAGCTCCCCGGCGGCGGCATCGGCGGCTTCCTGGAGTACCGCACCGACCTCTTCGACACCGCCACCGTCGAAGGGCTCGCCACCCGCCTCGCCCGGCTGCTCACCGCCGCCGCCACCGCGCCCGACACCGCGATCGGCCGGCTCCCGCTGATCGGCGAGGAGGAGCGGCTGCGCGCCCTCGTCGAGTGGAACGGCACCCCGCACACCCCGGCCCCGCACACCTCGGACACCTCGGCCCCGCACACCTCGGCCCCGCACACCCCGGCCCCGGACACCACCCTGGCCGAGCTGTTCGAGGCCGCGGCCGCCGCCAACCCGCGGGCCGTCGCCGTCAGTTGCGGTGACGAGCAGCTCGACTACACCGAACTCGCCACCCGCGCCGACCGCCTGGCCCGGCTGCTGGCCGCCAACGGCATCGGCCCCGGCACCATCGTCGCCCTCGCCCTGCCGCGCTCGCTCGAACTCGTCGTCGCCCTCCTCGCGGTGGCCAAGTCCGGCGCCGCCTACCTGCCGCTCGACCCCGACTACCCGGCCGACCGCCTCGCCTACATGCTGGCCGACGCCGCCCCCGCCGCCCTGCTCACCGACCGCGCCACCGCACCCCGGCTGCCCGCCCACCAGGTGCCCCAACTGCTCGTCGACGGACCGGAGTCGGCCGCCCACCCGGCCACGCCGCTGGCCCAGCACGAGCGCACCCGCCCGCTGCGCGCCGAGGACACCGCCTACGTCATCTACACCTCCGGCTCCACCGGCCGGCCCAAGGGCGTGCCCGTCACCCACCACAACGTGGTCCGGCTGTTCCGCTCCACCGACCACTGGTTCGGCTTCGGCGCGGACGACGTCTGGACCCTCTTCCACTCCTACGCCTTCGACTTCTCCGTCTGGGAGTTGTGGGGAGCCCTGCTGCACGGCGGCCGCCTGGTCGTCGTCCCGCACCTGGTCAGCCGCGACCCGGCGGCCTTCCTCGACCTGCTCGCCCGCGAACGCGTCACCGTGCTCAACCAGACCCCGTCCGCCTTCTACCAGCTCAGCGCCGCCGACCGGGACCGCCCCGGCGCCGAACTCGCCCTGCGCTACGTGGTGTTCGGCGGCGAGGCGCTCGAACTGGCCCGGCTCGACGACTGGTACGACCGCCACCCGGAGGACGCGCCCACCCTGGTCAACATGTACGGCATCACCGAGACCACCGTGCACGTCTCCTACATCGCCCTCGACCGGGCCACCGCCGCCGCCGGGAGCAGCAGCACCATCGGCGTCAACATCCCCGACCTGCGGGTCTACGTCCTGGACCAGCACCTCCAGCCCGTCCCGCCCGGCGTCACCGGCGAGATGTACGTAGCCGGGGCCGGCCTGGCCCGCGGCTACCTCGGCCGCCCCGACCTCACCGCCGGGCGCTTCGTCGCCGACCCGTACGCCGAACTGTTCGGCGAACGCGGCACCCGGATGTACCGCTCCGGCGACCTCGCCCGCCGCCGCGCCGACGGCGTCCTGGAGTACTTCGGCCGCGCCGACCAGCAGGTGAAGCTGCGCGGCTTCCGGATCGAACTCGGCGAGATCGAGGCCGTGCTGGCCGCCCACCCGGGCGTCGCCGACGCCGCCGTGGTCGTCCGCGAGGACGCCCCGGGCGACAAGCGCCTGGTCGGCTACGCGGTCACCACGGCGAGCCCCGAGGAGTCGCACGCCGTCGCCGCCGTCGCCGCCGTCGCGGCCGTCACCCCCGAGGACCTGCGCGCCCACGCCGCCGCCGAGCTGCCCGCCCACATGGTGCCCTCCGCCGTCGTCCTGCTGGACCGGCTGCCGCTCACCGCCAACGGCAAGCTCGACCGCCGCGCCCTGCCCGCCCCCGACGCACCCGCCACCGGCGCCGGACGCCCGCCGCGCACCCCGCGCGAACAGCAGCTGTGCGAACTCTTCGCCGAGGTGCTGGGCGTCGCGGCGGTCGGCGTCGACGACGACTTCTTCGCCCTCGGCGGCCACTCGCTGCTGGTCGTCCGCCTCGCCGGGCGGATCCGCGAACTGCTCGGCCTGGACGTCGGCATCGGCACCCTGTTCCAGTCGCCCACCGTCGCCGCCCTCGACGCGGCCCTGGCGGCCGGCTCGCAGAGCGCCGACGCGCTGGACGTCCTGCTCCCGCTGCGCCCCGCCGCGCCCGGACGCCGTACCCCGCTGTTCGCCGTCCACCCCGCCGGCGGCCTCAGCTGGTGCTACACCGGCCTGATCCGCCACCTGCCCGCCGACCAGCCGATCTACGGCCTCCAGGCCCAGGGCGTCGGCGCCGCCACGGCGGCCCGGCCCCTGCCGCAGACCCTGGACGAACTGGCCGCGCACTACGTCGACCGGCTGCGCGAGGTCCAGCCCGAGGGACCGTACCGGCTGCTCGGCTGGTCCACCGGCGGGATCATCGCGCACGCCGTCGCCGTCCGGCTCCAGGACCTCGGCCACGCCGTCGAACTGCTCGCGATCCTGGACGCCTACCCCGCCGAGGGCTTCCGCGACCTGCCCGTCCCCGACCAGGCCGAGGCGCTGGAGGCGCTGCTCACCATGGGCGGCTACGGCCCCGAGGACCTCGCCGGGCGGCCGCTCGAACTCGCCGCCGTCACCGAGCTGCTGCGCCGCGAGGGCAGTCCGCTCGCCGGGCTCGACGACGCCATCGTGGCCGCCCTCAACCGGATCTACCTCAATACCAACCACCTCGTCCGGGGCCACGACCACCGCCCCTTCGACGGCGACGTGCTGTTCTTCCGCGCCACCGTCGACACCATCGACGAGACCCTGGTGCCCGAACTCTGGATCCCGTACGTGTCCGGCCGCATCGACAACACCGACGTCGCCTGCTCGCACAAGGACATGACCCTGCCCGCCCCGATCGCGCACATCGCCCGCGTGATCACCGACCACCTGGAGAAGTCCTCCGATGAGTGACGCCCCCGCCAACCCCTTCGACGGTGACGGCGAGTTCCTCGCCCTCGTCAACGACCAGGGCCAGCACTCGCTCTGGCCGGCCTTCGCCGCCGTCCCGGCCGGCTGGAACGTCTCCCACGGCCCGTGCGAGCGCGCCGACGCCGTGCAGTGGATCACCGCCCACTGGACCGACCTGTGACCCCTCCGGCCGTCGAGGCCGCCCCGGCGCGCCCCCTGCTCGCGGGGCGCGCCGCGGTGGTCGTGGTCTACACCGCCGCGATGTGCATGAACGGCCTGGACTCGACCATCGTCAACCCCGCGCTGTTCACCATCGCCGAGGACTTCGGGCGGCCCGTCTCGGCCGCCAACGCCGTCGAGACGGCCTTCCTGGTCGGCCTCGCCGTCGGCCTGCCGGTGGCGGGCTGGCTCGGCGACCGGTTCGGCGTGAAGCGGGTCTTCCTCGGCTCCCTGGCCGCGTTCACCCTCGCCTCCGCCCTGTGCGCCGCCGCGCCCGGCCTCGGCTCGCTCGCCGCCGCGCGGGCCGTCCAGGGCGTGGCCGGCGGGCTGCTCACCCCCGTCGGGATGACCCTGTTGTTCCGGGCCTTCGCCCCGCACGAGCGGGCCGGCCTGGGCCGGTTCCTGATCGTCCCGACCGCCCTGATGCCCGCCCTCGGCCCGCCGCTCGGCGGCCTCCTGACCGAACACCTCTCCTGGCACTGGCTGTTCCTGGTCAACGTGCCGATCGGGGTCGCGGCCGTCGTGACCGGGCTCATCGGCCTGCGCGCGGCGGACGAGCCCCCGGCCGGCCGCTTCGACACCACCGGCTTCCTGCTCGCCACCCCCGGCCTCGGGCTGCTCACCTACGCGCTCGGCTTCGGCCCGGCGCACGGCTGGTCCTCGCCCCCGGTGGCGCTCGGCGGCGTGGCCGGGCTCCTCCTGCTCGGCATCGCCGTGCGCCACCAACTCCGCGCCGCCGAACCGCTGGTGGACCTGCGGCAGCTCGCCGACCGCACCTTCGGCACCGCCACCTGGCTGGCGCTGCTCACCTCGGCCGGCCTGATGGGCGCCCTGTTCGTCCTCCCGCTGCTCTACCAGGCCGCCCTCGGGGCCTCGGCCCTCGACGCAGGGTTGAGCGTCTTCCCCGAGGCGATCGGCCTGATGGCCGCCTCCCAGGTGGTCGACCGCCTGCTGCCCCGGTTCGGCCCCCGCCGCCTCGCGCTGCCCGCGCTGCTGCTCGCCGCGCTCGTCCTGGCCGCCCTCGGCTTCGCCGAGAACCCCTGGGCCGTACGGGCGTTGATGTTCGCGGTCGGGCTCGTCCTGGGCACCGCCGTGCTCACCGTCCAGATCGCCGGCTTCGCCGACGTCCCCGGGCCCGCGATGGGCCGGGCCATGGGCCTGTTCACCATCGTCCGCACCCTCGGCGGCGCCCTCGGCATCGCCGCCACCGCCGCCCTCATCGGCGCCCTGGACACCGACGGCGGCTCACCCGGCCCCTACCGCCTCGCCCTCCTGCTCACCGCCGCCCTGGTCGCCGCCGGCACTCTCCTCACCACCCGCCTCCCCCGGGAGGCGCCGGCACCCTGAATCGGCTCCGGCTGCCGTACGGTGGCCGGAGCACTGGAGGAGAGTCCATGAACCCCGAGCGCTACCGTCTTCTCGAAGAGGCCCGGCGCAGTCTCCCGGACGGCTACAAGGTGGAGTTGTCCGGCGACATCATCGTCATGCAGGCGTCACCGTCGTCGGTCCACCAGCTGAACCTCGCGCTGGTCCAACGCCAGTTCGAGGCGCACTGCCCTCCCGGCTACTTCCCCACCGGGAACAGTGATCTCTCCTCACCCGAGGTCGGCTCCGTGCGCAATCCCGACCTCACGTACCTGCCCGAGGACGTCATCGACCTGGCCGGCCACGACATCCCCGCCGAGCTGGCCCTGATCGCCGTCGAGATCGTCTCCCCGTCCAATCCCGAGAACGACTGGACGGGGAAGGTCCGCGACTACCCGCGCATGGGCTTCCCGCTCTATCTGATCGTGGACCCGCGGCAGCGGACGGCCAC
This sequence comes from Kitasatospora sp. NPDC058492, assembly GCF_042720685.1. NCBI lineage: Bacteria > Bacillati > Actinomycetota > Actinomycetes > Kitasatosporales > Streptomycetaceae > Kitasatospora > Kitasatospora sp. NPDC058492. Next base: position 163,307 of record NZ_JBHXMU010000004.1, on the reverse strand, counting down.
GCTGTTCTCCGAGCCGAACCACGACCGGTACCACACGAGGACCGAGCGGGAGTTCGGCGAGACGATCAGCGTTCCCGATCCGTTCGGCTTCGAACTGGACCTCGCGCGGCTCGTCCCGTACAAGGACTGATCGCCGAGCGCCTGACCGATGGGCTCAGGCGCTCGGCCAGAGGATCAGGTCGGGCAGGGCGTGCCGGCGCGGCCGGTCGCCGAGGTCGGCGAGTGCGGTGCGGATGGCCCGGAGGTGTCCGACGGTCAGTTCCAGGGGCGGCTCGTCGGGCTGGTGGGTCGTGCGGATGGGGTAGTCGACGCCGGGGGTGCGGGTCATCTCGATGTGGCAGCCGAGCAGATGCGTCACGGGGCGGCGTTCGGCGAAGTCGATCAGCCGGTCGACGGTGCGGGTGAAGGCCGGCCAGTCGTCGATGTAGAGGCGGCCCGGGTAGACGGTGTCGCCGGTGAGCAGCAGGCCCGTCCACGGGTCGTAGTAGGTGACGGCCGCCGGGTGGTGGCCCGGGGTGGCCAGGCATTCGAGCACCCGGCCGCCGCCGAGGTCCACCCGCGCGACGGCGTCCGGGTCCTGGTCGAAGCCGAAGTACGGCCAGGCCGTGGCCGGGTCGGCGCCGACCAGGGTCGTCGCGGGCCGGTCGGCGAACTGCCCGTCGCCCGCGACGTGGTCGCCGTGCGGGTGGGTGTGCAGGACGAGCAGCCCGTAGCCGTCGCGGGGGTTGTCGGCGAGCCACCGGTCGATGAGCCCGTCGACCACGGTGCGCAGCGGGAAGTACGCGGCGGAGGCGGTGGCCCCGGTGTCGATCAGGACGGCCCGCTCGCCCCCGAACAGCAGGAACAGGAACGGCGCCTCGTAGTTGACCGCCTTGTTCTGCCGCAGGATGACGGTGTGCTCGTCGTACGCGTGGACCTGGATGTCCGGGTCCGTGTTGTGCTTCGCGGACGGGGATCCGTGGATCCACCGCACGTCGAGCGGACGGGCGATCGGGGCACCGGCGGCCATGACGTCTCCCTGGGTGCGTCGTCTTGGCGGGCCGGGTACGGCGCACATCTCGTCCGGGGCGGTCACCGGCGCGCCGCCACCGGGACGCTAGCACGCCCCCGTCGCCGCGCGCCGGTCCGCCGATTCGTCGATTCGCCGATTTGCCGGGAACCGTCAGGCACGCCCCAGCAGGTGCGCCAGCCCGTCCGCCAGCCCGCCGCGCCAACAGGCGTAGTCGTGGCCGCCGTTGAACTCGCGGTACGCGAGGTCGTAGCCGCGGGCGGTGAGGACGTCGCGCAGGTGGCGGTTCTGCGGGAGCAGCATCCACTCCTGGAGGCCGACCTCGACGTAGAACCGGGCCTCCCGCCTTTGCTCGCGGGCGAATTGGCGGGTCAGCCACTCACTGCCCTCGTCGAACTCCGTCTCGTCCGGCCACCAGAAGGAACCGGACTGGCAGAGCGCGCCGCCGAAGCGGTCGGGGCGTCGGAACGCGGCGAAGGCGGCGGTGAGGCCGCCCGCGCTCTGGCCGGCGATGACGGTGCCGGCCGGGTCGGTGGTGGTGCCGAACTCGGCTGCCGCCCAGGGGAGGAGGCGGTCGGCGAGGAGGTCGACGAAGGCCGGGTTGCAGCTGAGGTCGTCGGGGCGGCAGGGGCCCATGGTGTGGACGAGCAGGGCGACGGTGGGCGGGATGGCGCCGTCCGCCGCGAGGTTGTCGAGGGTGTCGCCGACCGACAGCACCTCGCCCCACATCTCGCCGTCCAGCAGCACGGCCACCGCGAACGGCCCGCCACCGGCGGACGCTCCGCCACCGGCGGGGAGGTGGACGTCCACCCGCCGCCCGGCCACCTCGTGGGCCACCGTCCGCCCGCGCGGCACGCCGTCGCGCCGCCGGGCGTACGGCTGGGCGGGGGCGTCGGGCAGGCTGAGCACGGACGACGGGTGGCGCCCGTCGCGGGCGGGCAGCCGGGGGGCGGCGTCGTGCGGGTCGGGGCGGGCGTGGTCGAGGACGCGCAGCCAGTCCGCCCGGGTGGTGCCGGGGGCGTCCCCCCGGAACGGGTACAGCTGGTAGGACGCCCGGTGGTCGGCGCGCAGCCGGTAGGTGATCGACCAACGGCCGTCGTCGCGGCGGGTCATCAGGTGCGGGGCGAGGTCGCCGGCGTGCCGGTCCTTGTCGGTGACGGTGTGCAGGAGCGCGAGCACGCCGTCGCACGACGCGTCCTCGTGCACGAAGGTGACCAGGCGGTAGGCGGGGTCGGCCGGATCGGGCTCGACGAGGGGAAGGGTTTCCATCTGCGGGACTCCTCGGGGAGGTTAGGCGGGGGTGCCCTTGCGGCCGAGCAGCACCCAGAGCAGGAAGGGGCCGCCGAGGACGGTGGTGACGATGCCGACGGGGATCTCCACCCCGCCGATCAGCACCCGCCCCACGGTGTCGGCGAGCACGACGAGGACGGCGCCGGTCAGTGCCGAGCCGAGGACCGGTACGCGCGCCGGCCCGGCCAGCCGCCCGGCGATCACGGGCGCGGCCAGCGCGACGAAGCCGACCGGCCCGCACACGCCGACGGCCAGTCCGGCCAGCGCGACGGCCAGCAGCAGGCAGCCGAGCCGGACCCGGCCCGGGTCGACGCCCAGCGAGGCGGCCACGCTGTCGTCGAAGCGCAGCACCGCCAGCCGCCGGGCCGCCGCCAGCGCGAGCGGCACGAGCACGGCCAGCCCGATCAGGACCGGGGTGGCGACGGCGTAGTCCCGCCCGTTGAGGCTGCCGGAGGTCCAGACGTACAGCGAGCCGGCCGAGTTGAGCGAGCGGCGGGCGAGCGCGACCTGGATGACGGCCGAGGCGAGCGCGGACATCGCGAGGCCGACGACCAGCACCCGGTAGCCCTGCGCGCCGAGCCCGCCGGAGACCAGGGTGACGACCAGGACGGCGGCCAGCGCGCCGAGCGGGCCGGCCCACCAGGCGCCGAAGGTGCCGGAGACGGTGGCGGAGATCAGGACGGCGGCGGTGGCGCCGTCGTTGACGCCGAGCAGTTCGGGGGTGGCGAGGCGGTTGCGGGCGAGGGTCTGGGTGAGGCAGCCGGCCAGGCCGAGGGCGGCGCCGGCGGCGAGCCCGGCGACGATCCGGCCGAGCCGGAACTTCTGCACCAGCAGCACGTCCAGCCGGTCGCCGTAGCCGAACACGGCCTGGAGGGTGCGGCCGAGGCCGAGTTCGCTCTGCCCGGCGTGGGCGGACACGACGACGACGGCGAGCAGCGCCGCGGCCAGGGCGAGCGAGGCGAGCAGCGCCCGGCGGGGGAGCAGCAGCGACCAGGCGCCGCGCCGCAGCACCAGGTCGGGTTTGGGCGCGGGCGGCTCGGACCGCCGGACGGGGGCGGGCTCGGCCGGATCGGCCATGCCGAGCGCGGCGGTCCGGCGGGAGCGGACGATCGCGATCAGCGCGGGGGCGCCGACCAGGGAGACGATCACCGACACCGGCGCCTCGAACGGGCGGGCCACCACCCGGGCCAGCACATCGGCCCCGGTGAGCACGGTGGCGCCGAACAGCCCTGCGAGCACGGTGAGTTGCCCGACCCTGGGGCCGGCGACGGCCCGCCCCAGGAACCCGGCGAGCAGGCCGAGGAAGGAGATCGGGCCGGCCAGTGCGACGGCCGAGGCGGTCAGCAGGGTGACGGCGAAGGCGACCGCGGCCCGGGTGGCGCCGGGGCGGTGGCCGAGGCCGCGGGCGAGGTCGTCGCCGAGCGCGAGCGCGGTGAGCGGCCGGGTGGCGAGCAGGGCGAGCAGGAAGCCCACGCCGAGCACCGGGGCGAGCTGGCGCAGCGTCGTCCAGCCCTCCACCCCGGCCAGCGAGCCCAGCACCCACACCCGGTACCGGTCGTACGCCTCGGGCGAGTTGACGATCAGCACGCCGGTGAGCCCGCCGAAGGTGGCGCCGACCGCCGAGCCGCCGAGCACCAGCCGCATCGGCGACCCGCCCCGGGCGCCCGCGATGAGCAGCACCAGCGTGCTGGCGAGCACGGCGCCGCCGAAGGCGAAGGCCAGGTACCCGTACGAGGTCTGGATGCCGAGTACGGCGATGCCGAGCACGACCCCCAGGGAGGCGCCGGCGTTGACGCCGAGCAGTCCGGTCTCGGCGAGCGGGTTGCGGGTGACGGACTGCAGTTGCGCCCCGGCGACCCCGAGTGCGGCGCCGACCAGCAGGGCGGTGGCCGTGCGGGGCAGGCGCAGGTCGCCGACGACGAGGGCGAGCCGGCTGTCCGCGCGGGCGCCGTGGCGGTTCAGCAGGTAGTCCAGCACCCGCCCGGGGCCGACCTCCCCGGCGCCGACGGACAGTGAGAGCGCGGCGAGGGCGAGCAGGACCGCGACCGCGCCGAGGGCGATCGGCCAGGCGGCGCGGCGGCCGTCCCCGCGCGGTGGCGGCGGTGGCGGCGGGGCGTCCGGCTCGGTGCGGGACTCCCCGGGGGCGCCCACTTGCGACAATGTCATAAGGTAAGGCTAACCTAATGAGCGCATCGTCCTGTGGGCACCGCCACCGTGCCGGGTCACCCGGACGCCGCCCAACCCCCGTACCACCGCTGCCCGGAGGCACCCATGCCGTTCGCCCAGAGCCCGCTCCACCCCGTCCGCCGCCGCGCGGCCCGGGCGCTGGCCGTCACCGGGGCGGCCGCCCTCCTGCTCGCCGGGTGCGGCTCCTCCGGGTCCTCCTCCGGATCCTCGGGCTCCGCGGGCGGCTCCGCCGCCGCCGGCAGCCCGGCGGCGGACGCGGCCGGCGGCAAGCGCACCGTCAAGGACGCGACCGGCAAGGCCGTCGAGATCCCCGCCGCGCCCCAGCGGATCGTCACCCTCACCCAGGAGGACCTCGACGCGGTGCTCGCCCTCGGCGTCAAGCCCGTCGGCATCACCAACGGCCAGGGGCTCAACGAGCCGCCCGCCTACCTCAAGGACAAGGTCCAGGGCGTCCCGGTGGTCGGCAACCTGCTGCAGCCCGTCATGGACAAGGTCATCGCCGCCAAGCCCGACCTCATCCTGGCCGGCGACATGCAGGACGAGCAGATGCTCAAGCAGCTGCGCGAGATCACCCCCGCCACCCTCGTCACCATGGCACCCACCGACGACTGGAAGCTCGCCTTCCGCGGCATCGGAAACGCCGTCAACAAGCTCGACCAGAGCAACAAGGTGATCGCCGACTACGAGGCCAAGGCCGCCAAGGCCGGAGGCGACCTCGGCAAGAACAAGGGCGCGGCCGTCTCCATCGTCCGCTGGAACCCCACCGGGCCGAGCTGGATGGAGAAGAAGCAGTTCGCCAGCGGCGTCGCCCTCGACATGGGCCTCACCCGCCCGGCCGCGCAGGACAAGGACGGCAACGCGCACAGCCCGGCGCTCAGCCTGGAGAAGCTCGCCGAGATCGACGGCGACTGGCTGTTCCTGTCCACCCTCACCGACGACGGCAAGACCGCGCTCAAGGACGTCCAGTCCAAGCCCGCCTACCAGGAGCTGGGCGCGGTGAAGAACAAGCACGCCGTCACCGTGGACGGGTCGGTCTGGTCCACCCGCGGCGGGCCGCTCGCGGCCGACGTGGTCATCGGCGACATCGGCAAGGCGCTCGCCGCCTCCTGACCGGCCCGCGTTCGGGCCCCGTTCCGGGCCCGTGTCCGCGCTCGGGCTCGTACCCGGCCGGGCCCGCGCCCGTGCCCGGCCGGCCGGCACCTCGCCCGGCCGGCCCGCAGCCCCCTCCAACCGAAGGAACCCTCGATGGAGTTGACGATCCAGGGCCTCACCGCCGGCTACGGCCCCGGCCGCCCGGTGCTCGCCGGCGTCGACCTCACCGTCCCGGCCGGCCGGGTGGTGGCCGTCGTCGGCCCGAACGGCTGCGGCAAGTCCACCCTGCTGCGGGCCGTCGCCCGGCTGCACCGGCCGGACGGCGGGCGGGTGCTGGTCGGCGGTGAGGACGTCTGGCGGCTGCGGCCGCGCCAGGCCGCGCACCGGGTCGCGCTGCTCCCGCAGAGCCCGCAGGCCCCCGAGGCGGTCACCGTCGCCGGACTCGTCCGCTACGGCCGCCACCCGCACCAGGGGCTCTTCCGCCAGTGGTCGGCCGACGACGAGCGGCTCACCGCGCGGGCGCTGCGCGCCACCGGCGTCGAGGAACTCGCCGACCGCCGGCTGGACCGCCTCTCCGGCGGCCAGCGGCAGCGCTGCTGGCTCGCCATGGTGCTCGCCCAGGACGCGCCCGTCGTGCTGCTCGACGAACCCACCAGCGCGCTCGACCTCGGGCACGCCGTCGAGGTGCTGGAACTGGTCCGCGAGGTCGCCGCCGGCGGGCGGACGGTCGTCATGGTGCTGCACGACCTCGCGGCGGCGGCCCGTTACGCCGACCTGGTCGTCGCCCTGCGCGACGGCTCGGTGGTGGCCTGCGGCCCGCCCCGCGAGGTGGTCGACGCACCGCTGGTGCGCGCGCTGTACGACATCGACAGCGACGTGCTCGCCGCCCCCGGCGACGGCGCTCCGGTGATCGTCCCCCGGTCGGCATCAGTACTTTGACGATGCGTCAGATGTGACCTGGCGGGCGACGGGAGACGGGTGGCGGGGCAGGCGGCGTGCCGCCTGCCCCGTTCACTCGTTCGACGGGTTTGCACCCCGGAAGCCGCGGAACAGCCTCCCCGGCCGCTGCTTTGTCAGTGGGCCTCGCTACGTTCCTCGCATCGCTGACCGGCAGGTGGGAGGAGACGTCCGTGGCATGGGTGGAAACAGGCGCGGGAGGGTACCGCGTCGCGCTCGACGGGGAGGGCAAGGTGGTCTGCCGCAACGCGGCGGGCCGCGAGCTGAAGTCCCTGCCGTCGAAGCTCGGTGACGATCCGGTGGTCGCCCAGCTCAGGCAGCTCACCGAATGGCTGGCCGCGCACGAGCGGCGCTGCCAGGAGGACGTCGAGCGGTGGATGGTGCGCTCGCTGCCGGTGCCCGCCGCCGTGCTGACCGCGGTCTGGGCGGACGAGGCCTGGCAGGCCGTCCTGCGCGACCTGGTGGTCACCGGTTCGGACGGCGCCGTCGCCGGCTTCCTGCGCGGTGCGGACGCCGAGCGCGGGCTCGGCCTGGTGGACCTGGACGGCGACACCGTCCGGCTCACCGACGGCGAGATCCTGATACCCCACCCCGTGCTGCTCCCGGACCTCGACGACCTGCGCGAGTTCGCCGTCGAGCTCGGCGTCTCCCAGCGCGTGCCGCAGCTCTACCGGGAGGTCTGGCACCGGCCGGACGAACGGCCGGCCGGCACCGAGGTCACCACCTACGCCGGCGGCCGCTACCGCGAGCTGCGCGAACTGCTCGGGCGCTGCGCCCGGCTCGGCCACCGGGTGCGCGGCGGCTCCGCCGTCCAGCCCGTGGTGGAGGCGGGGCGCACCGTCGAGGCCCGCGTCTGGGTGGGCGACTACTACGAGTACGACGCCTGCGAGACGGGCGCGCTCAGCTGGGCGGGCCCGGACGGCCGGGTGCTGCCGCTCGCCGAGGTCGGCCCGATCGCCTGGTCCGAGGGCATGCGGATGGCCGCCGCACTGTACGCAGGCCGCACCATCGAAGGGGAGGACGCCGCATGACCGCCACCGGACTCGACCAGAGGGCCGTTCAGGACGCCGACCGGACGGCCGCCCAGGACGCCGGGCCGCACGAGCGGCTGCTCGACGCGGGGGCCGTGCTCCCGCCCGGCACCCTGCCCGGCGTCGGCCGCCCCGACAGCGCCGCCGACGTGCTCACCGCCCGCGCCTACACCCACCCCGCGCTCGACGGGCGCCGGATCGTCCGGCTGGTCCCCGGCGCGCTCGGACCGGCCGAGGACCTCGCCGTCGACTTCCTCGGGCTCGTCCCCGACGGCACGCCCGCCGAGGTCGGCCAGGTCCGCCAGGAGGCGCTCGGCTTCCCAGCCTGGGCGCTGGTCCACGACCCGGCCAACGGGCACCACGCGCTCGCCCTGGTCAAGGAGATGGAACGGCTCTCCCGCCAGGCCCGGTCCAAGCCCGGCACCGCCAAGGACGGCTTCGAGGCGCTCGCCGCCCGCCTCGGCCGCGCCGTGCCGCACTTCCTGCCCACCTTCTGCGAGGAGGTCGGCCGGATCTTCCTCGCCCACGGCAACCAGACCTACGCCGCCGGCTACTTCGGCAAGGCCCGCGAGGCCGAGCGCACCTACCGCCTGACGGTCGACGAGGAGCGGCTGCGCGCCGTCTTCCTGGAGTTCGCCCTGGCCGGCGCGCTCACCGTCAAGTCCCTGCGCCAGTACGTCAAGGAGCTCGCCGAACGGCTCGACGCGCTGACCGCCTGGCAGCGCTTCCGCCAGCTCTGCACCGAGCGCTCCGCCGCCGGCATGGCCCCCTACGCCGGGGTCGCCGAGGACGCCCGCGCACTGATCAAGGCCGCCGGGCTGGACCGCGCCGAGCACGAACAGGCACTGCTCGCCGAACTGCTGGCCGGCCCGGGCGCCAACCGGGCGCCCGGGGCGTTCTGGAAGTCCTGGCACGGCCCCCTGACCGAACTCGGCCGGCGCGACCAGGCGGTCCGGGCCCGCCTGCTGGAGCTGATGCCCGACCCGGCCGGCACCGACGCCGCCGTGAACGACACCGCCTGGCTCGTCCTGCTCGCCGAGACCGGGGCCGAGCAACTGCTCACCGGCCCGCGCGCCGAGGGCGCCGAGCCCGCCGCCGCGTGGCTCCAGCGCTGGTGCCACCACCTCGGGCGCGGCTGGCGCTCCCGGCCCAGCTGCGCCGCCACCGTCGCCCTGGCCGGCCGGATGGCCGAGCGGCTGCGGGCCGACGGTGTCCCGGTGGACCTGTACACCGACGTCCGCCGCAGCCAGACCCAACTCGACCTGCTGGACCGGCTGCTCGCCGACGGCGTGCCCGTCGCCGACCCGTCGGCCACCCTCCGGTTCGACCTCAAGGACTGGGTCGACCAGTGCGGCCCCGACAGCGCCGGCCTCGCGGCCGTCGCCGCCGACCCGCGGTTCCGGCCCGTCCTGCGCGCCGCGACCCCGCCCGCCTGGGAGACCGCCGTCAAGCGGCAGGTGCCCGCACTGCCGCTGCTGCGCCGCCTGTTCGAGGAGTGGGCCGAACTCCGGACCGACGAGCTGACCGCCGCTCGCGGCCTGGCCGGCGCCGCCGACCTGGTGAGCTCGTTGAGCCCGTACCGCACCGCCGTGCGGGCCGTCGCCCCGGCCGCCGCCGAGCGGATCGCCGCCCTCGACGTCACCGCCCTGCTCGCCGGGGCGCTCGGCGCCGGCATCCTCGACGAACTCGGCTGGCCGGCCCTGGAAGAGGCCCTGGCCAAGCTCGCCGACCCGGCCGACCCCGCCAAGCCCGTGGACCCTGCGGACCTTGCCGGCGCCGACTCCGCCGGCCCGGACTCCGAGCCGCAGGACACCCCCGGCCTCAACGGCGGGCGCCTTACCGGCCTGATCGTCGAGGACGCCTGGCCGTACCTGATCCTCGCCCGCCACGACCAGGCCGTCGTGGTCGGCCCGCAGGGCGTCCTACTGGAGCACACCCTGCGCCTGCCCCCGGCGAAGGAGCGCTGGAACCAGCCCCGGCTGCGCCTCGTCGACGGCGAACTCCTCGTCGCCTGGTACCAGGACGGAAAGCAGCACGCCTACTGGTCCAGCCGGCCCGGCGAGGTCGTCGAACTCACCGGCGAGACCATCGCCGGCTACCACTACGGCGACCGGGATCCCGAGCCCCCCTCCCTCCCGCTGCCCGGCGGCGGCCGCACCACCGGCGAACGCCCGCTGCACCCCGGCGACACCCGGATGCCCGCCGAACACCGCGTCCTCGGTGACGGCACCGGCCACTGGACAGTGCGCTACGGCCAGGACGGCGCCGTCCTGCGCGAACTCGACCCGCACACCGGCGCCCTCGGCCGCGCCGCCGAACCACCGGTGATCGCCGCCACCGCGGCCGCCGGCCGACTGACCCTCACTCGCACCCGACTGCTGCCGCTCCAGCCCGGCCTGGAGCAGACGCCGCTCGGCACCGACGGCACCGTGCTCGGCAGCTGGGTCCGGGTCGACCTCGACCGCGCCGTCACCACCACCACCGCCGACGGGCAGGTCATCGTCCTGCCGATCACCGACGGCCACCCGGACCACGTCCCGGTCGGCCGCCTCACCCTCCCCGGCCGGGCCCAACCGGTCGTCACCGAGGCGCAGCGCGACGGCCTCGCCCTCACCCTGCCCGACCTGGCCGCCGAGACCGACCGCACCATCGACCTGCGCCCCTGCCGCCCGGGGGACTTCGCCGCCGCCGGCACCGCGCTCGTCCCCCCGCTCGACCACTGGCACGCCCTGCGGCCCCGCGACGAGGCGGGCTCACGCGTCCTGCGGGCCGTCGACACCGAGCAGACGGCCCGCCTGATCGACGCCGCCTGGCCGACCGACAGCCGGCCCGTGCCCGAGGACGAGCAGCGCTGGATCACCGCCCAGGGCGTCCGACGCCCGCTGGCCCAGTCCGGTGGCGCCCGCCGCGCCCTGCCCGTTCAGGCGGTCGGCACCGTCCTGCCCGGCATCAGCCACCCGCTGCTGCTCGCCGGGGTCGCCGGGCTCGCCCGCACCGCCGCCGACCTGCTCGACCGGATCGCCCGGTTCGTCCCGCAGCCGGAGGCCGAGAAGCCGTCCAAGGCCGAGGCCGCCGAGTACCGGCCCGAGCACGGCCGCGACCACGAACTGCGCGAGGCCGTCACCACCCTCCTGCCCGACGTCGCCTGCTTCGGCCCCAACTGGGGCGGCGGAGACCGGTGGCGGGTGCTCAACAACCTGCGCGCCGTCACCGCCGTCCTGGCAGACCCGCCGGCCGCCACCGGCGAGGGCTGGAGCACCCCGGCCACCGTCACCCTGCAATACGGCGGCACCCACCACGGCTGGCTGCACCTGCTCGGCCGTCTCGACACCCTCGCCTACGCGGTGGCCGCCCCGCTCACCGAACCGGCCCACCGCTCCAGCCTCCTGCTGCTCCTCGGCGAACTGACCGAGGGAGTGCTCGCCGACCGCGGCGCCACCCTGCGCGAGATCGTCCTCGGCGAACCCGCCGACCGCGCCAACCGCCACCAGCCCGCCGTCCCCCGCGAGGGGCAGGTGCTGCGCCACGGCGACCGCACCGTCGTCATCCTCGGCCACCGCCGGCACCACGAGGGCACCGAGCAGTGGTACGCCGTCGACCACGACCCGAGCGGCGCGTTCGGGCCCGTCGCCCACTTCACCACCGTCAAGGAACGCGGCACCGAGGAGCGGGTCGGCGCCGCCTGGATCGCCGCGTTCCGGCAGGCGGCCGCGCTGCACGGAGGCGCCCCCTGGCAGCTCGACCGCGCCACCGCCTTCGGCGGGCTCACCGGGATCGGCGCCGCCCGCGCCGCCCTGCTGCTCAGCCCGCCGCCCGGGCTCTTCCAGTGGCACAGCGCGGTGCTGCCCGCCGACCGGCTCGCCGAGTACGGCCTCAAGTCCACCGAGGCCAAGGCCGCTCGGGACTGGCTGCGCGGCCGCGACCGGGACGCCCTCGCCGACGTCTGGGGCGCCCTGCTGCCCGCCGACCCGAAGACCCTCTGGACGGAGGGCCCCGACCTCGACGCCGGCGCCGCCGCCTGGATCCGGCACTTCGGCCGGCTCGTCACCCTCCCCGAGGCCGCCCAGGCCACCGTCAAGGGCGCGCAGATCGAACACATCGAGGCGGTGCTCAACCCCGCACAGACCCCCTGGCTGACCGGCACCACGGCCTTCCGGCTCAGCGACGGCGGCGGGTCCACCCCCCAGCTGCTCGCAGAGGACCAGAGCGCCGCACCCGCCTCCGGCGACCTCGGCCGCGCCGTCGACGCCCTGCGCTGGCTCGCCTACCACCTGCCCGCCGACAGCCCGCTGCGCCCGCTGCTGCCCGCGGCCGCCGCCGCGCTGCGAAGCCGCCTCGCCGACCCCGACCTGCTGCTCGACTTCCACCTCGTCCACACCACCAAGGGCGCCTCGATGTCGGCCGTCCTGCGCACCCACTTCGGCCTGCCGGCCGCGGGCGGAGCCGACCCGAACGGACTGGTCGACTGCGGCCCGGCCCTCGTCCTGACGCCCTACCACGACGAGTACGAGCGGGTCTGGCTGCGCCCGGCCGGGCTCACCGGCCCCGACGACCCGGTGCTCGAACTGCTCGGCGGGCTGGGGGCCAGCTACTGGCTGGAAACCGAGCGGGGCGCCATCGAGGCCGTCCTGCGCGGCGAAGTGGAGCGCCTGGCAGCCGCCACCACCGAGGCGGTGGTGGCCGCCGACGGCCAGACCTGGCTACAGCACCCGCAGCTCACCGTCCCCGACCTGGTCGCCGAGGCGGCCCGGGCCCACGGCCTCGGCGAGGACGCCGCGGTGCTCTACCTCCAACTGCTGGCCCTGCCCGACCCCACCGACCGCAACGTCGCCCGCTGGACGGGCTGGAAGCCGGCCAGGCTCAAGCGCGCCCGCGTCGAACTCGCCGCCACCGACCTGGTGCTGGAGGCCAAGCGGGCCCGGGCCGGCCGCACCCTCTTCCTGCCCGGCGGCTGGCAGGAGGCCAAGGCCCCCGCGCTGCCCGCCGAGACCTGGAAGGCCGCCCTCTACGAACTGCCCACCCACCGCGTCCCGCTGCCCCACCTGCCCGTCCCGGAGCTGTTCGCCCGGGCCTGGCAGCGGACCCTCGACGGCGACGCCCCCGGCTACGAAGAGCTCCAGACCAGCAAGCGCAGGAAGGCCCGCCGATGAGCACCACGCCGATGAGCGCCACGCCGACGAACAGCACACCGACGGGCAGCACACCGACAGGCAACCCGAAGGCGAGCGCCGACACCGCCCCCGCGAGCCGGCAGATCATCCCGCCCGAGGAGAAGCACGCCGCCGAACTGGAGTTCCTGGCCGCGTACGACAGCGGCCCGCGCCCGCCCGGCTGGCGGCTCACCCCGCGCGCCGTCGTCACCTTCGTCATGGGCAGCGACGGCGAGAAGCTCAAGGCCGGCCGCCGCGGCCTCGCCATCGAGCAGAAGTTCGTCGGCGAGCGCGCCCTCGTCGAACGCTGCGTCGTCACCCTCGCCGGGGAGCGCGGCCTGCTGCTCGTCGGTGAGCCCGGCACCGCCAAGTCCATGCTCTCCGAACTGCTCGCCGCCGCCGTCTGCGGCACCAGCGCGCTCACCGTCCAGGGCACCGCCGGTACCACCGAGGACCAGCTCAAGTACGGCTGGAACTACGCCCTCCTGCTCGCCAAGGGGCCCAGCCGGGACGCCCTGGTGCCCTCTCCGGTGCTCACCGCGATGACCACCGGGGCGGTGGCCCGCGTCGAGGAGGTGACCCGCTGCCTGCCCGAGGTGCAGGACGCGCTGGTCTCCCTGCTCTCCGAACGGCGGCTCTCCGTACCCGAGTTGGCCGGCACCCCGGACGGACAGCTGCACGCCGCCGCCGGCTTCACCCTGATCGCCACCGCCAACCTGAGGGACAAGGGCGTCAGCGAGATGTCCGCGGCGCTCAAGCGGCGGTTCAACTTCGAGACGGTCGGCCCGATCGCCAGCCTCGCCGCCGAGGTCGAACTCGTCCGCCGGCAGTCGACCGTCGCCGTCGCCCGCGCCGGAGCCCCCTACGCGGTGGACGACGCCGTCCTGGAGGCCCTCGTCACCGCCTTCCGCGACCTGCGCACCGGCCGTTCCACCGAAGGCTGGGACGTCGAGCGCCCGTCCACCGTGATGAGCACCGCAGAAGCCGTCTCGGTCGCCACCGCGCTCGGCGTCACCGCCGCCTACCTGCCCGACGGCGGCGACCTGCTCGGCCGCCTCCCCGGCCAACTCATCGGCGTCGTCCGCAAGGACGACCCGGCCGACGCCGCCCGGCTGCTCGGCTACTGGGACGGGCCGGTCCGCCGGCGCGCCGAACAGGGCGCCGGCACCTGGCGCACCCTGTGGGACCTCCGCTCGGCCCTGGAGGCATGAGGCGATGACCAGCACGGTGACGCCCGCCCCGGCCGGCCCCGACCACCAGGCCGGCCCCGACCACCAGGCCGGCCCCGACCACCAGGCCGGCCCCGTCCGTCCGCTCGGCCCCGGCCACCTGGACGGCCTGGACGACCCGCGCCCGGCCGTCCGGGCCGAGGCCGAGCGGCTGGCCGCCTCCGGCACCGGCCGGTCCGGGCCCTACCTGATCGGCGTGCGGCACCACGCGCCGTCGCTCAGCGCGGTCCTCCCCGCGCTGCTCGACGCCGTCAAGCCCGAGGTGGTGCTGGTCGAACTCCCCGCCGAGTTCCAGCCCTGGCTCGGCTGGCTGGCGGACGAGGACACCCAGGCCCCCGTCGCCCTCGCGGCCGCCCCGGCCGGCCGCGAGGGCGGCCGGGGCCCCGCCGCCGACTCCGGCCCAGGTCGACTCGCCTTCTACCCGTTCGCCGACTTCTCCCCGGAGCTGGTCGCCCTGCGCTGGGCCCGGCGCAACGGCGTCGAGACACTCGCCTGCGACCTCCCGCTCGCCCACCGCACCACGCCCCACGAGGAACAACAGCCCGCCCCCGGCGCCCCCGGTGTCGCCGACGCGCTGCGCCACCGCCTCACCGGGCGCGATTCCGACGACGACCTGTGGGACCGCCTCGTCGAGACCGCAGCCCCCGGCTCCACCCCCGACGCCGTCCGGCGCGCCGCCCTGCTGGTCGGCTGGGCGCTGCGCCGCGACGCCGAGACCGGCCCCGGCGTCGACCCGTACGACCTGCGGCGCGAAGCCTGGATGCGTGCCCGGATCCGGGCCGCGGCGGCCGACGGGCGCCGGGTCGCCGCCGTCGTCGGCGCCTTCCACGCGCCCGCCCTGCTCGACGGGCCCGCCGCCACCGAGGAACCGCCGCACCCGGACCACCTCGGGCACGCCCTCTCCCTGATCCCCTACACCTACCCGCTGCTCGACGCCCGCTCCGGCTATCCGGCGGGCATCCGCGATCCCGAGTGGCAGCACACCGTCCTCGACGCCGGCGGCGACCCCGACCGCCTCACCCGGGCCCTCACCACCACCGCCGTCCGGATCTGCGAAGCACTGCGCAGCCAGGACCACCCCTCCGGCCCGGCCGACGCCCGCGAGATCGTCCGCCTCGCCGGAGACCTCGCCCGCCTGCGCGGCCACGCCGCCCCCGGCCGCGGCGAACTCGTCGAAGCCGTCCAGACCGTCCTCGCCCAAGGCGAACCCCTCGGCCGCGGCCGGGCCGTCGCCCGCGCCCTCGAACGCGTCCTGGTCGGCACCCGAACCGGCCGCGCCACCCCCGCGGCCCCGCGCAGCGGGCTCGCCCCCGCCGTCGAAACCCTCCTCGCCGACCTCGGCCTCCCCGGCCCCGCCGACCCCGAGCCCCGCGAACTCCGCCTCGATCCGCTGCGCACCCCCCTCGACCGCCGCCGCGAGATCCTCCTCCACCGCCTCACCGCCTGCGGGGTCCCCTACGCCGACCCCGTCACCACCACCGGCGCGGGCGGCACCGAAGCCATCGGCACGCGCTGGCGCCTCCACTGGACCCCGGCCACTGCCGCCATGCTCACCGTCGCGGGCGCCCGAGGCGTGACCCCCGCGCAGGCCGCCGAAGGCACCCTGCGCGAACGCCTCCGCCGTGAACAGCAGGCCGACGGCCCCACCGCCCGCGAGGTCCTCCAAGGCCTCACCGACGCGGCCGCCTGCGGCCTCCCGGCCCTCGCGGACACCCGCCTCACCCAACTCGCCACCGTCCTCCCGTCCTCCGGCACCCTCCCCGAACTCCTCGACGCCCTGGCCCTCCTCGACCGCCTCACCGCCGGCCACCTCCCGGGCTACCCCCCACCCGACACCCGCGACACCCGCGACACCCCCGGCGCCCCCGTGTCGTCGCCCGACCTGGGCGCCGCCCCCGGCGGGTCCGCCGAGCCCGGCCGGCAGGAGCCGGCGCACCTCGCCGCGTTCCCCGACGGCTCCGCGCCGTTGCCCGGTGCGGGCGGGGCGTCGGCCGGGCCGACGGGGCGGTTGGGGGCGGTGGGCGAGGTGTTGACCGTGGCGGCCGTGCGGCAGTTGGAGGGGTTGGGCGGGTCGGACGATCCGGCGGATGCGCGGGCGCTGGTGGAGCTGGCGCGGCGGGCGGATCTGGACGGCGGGTTGCGGCTGGGGCACGTGCTGGCCGAACTCGCGGACCGGGGGAGTCCGTTGGTGCGAGGCGCAGCCGGAGCGGTGCGGGTGCTGCTGGGGCGGGAGCGGGCGGAGGCGCTGGGCGGGCGGGCGGCTTCGTGGGTGGACGGGGCGACCGGCCCGGAGGCCCGGCACGCGCTCGGGCGGGGGCTGGTCGGCCTGCTGACGGCGGCGGAGGGCCTGTTCGCCACCGCGCCGGAGGCGCTGGAGCCCGTGCTGGAGCGGATCACCTCGCTGCCCGACGCCGCCTTCCTGGACCGGCTGCCGGCGTTGCGCGGGGGCTTCGACACGCTCAGCCCGGCCGCCCGGGACCGGTTGCTGGTCCTGGTCGAGGAACGCCTGGGCACCCGGCTCGCGGGCCTGCCCGAGGAGGTCCCGCCGGCGGTGGTGGCCGGCTGGGTCCGCGCGGATCTGGCCGCCCGCGCGGCGCTGGCCCGGCGTGGCCTGCTGTCGGCGCCCGGGGGCGATCCGGCGCCCGAGCCACCGCACCGCGTCGAGCCGCTCCCTTCCGTGCCCGTCGCCACGCGGCACGCCCTCGCCCCGGCCGAGCGCTGGCGGCTGCTCCTCGGCCGCCCCGGCAGCGGTGGCCTGAGCGGGCGGTGCGCCCGACTCGCCACCGCCCTGGACGAGTTGTACGGCAGCGGGCGAGGCGAGGGCTCCGGCCCGGGCCTGGACGGGCGGTCCGGGCGGGGCGGCCGCGAGGCGCCCTTCCCGGGGGTGCGGGAGTGGGCCGAGGAACTGTCGGCGCTGTTCGGGCCGGGCGTCCGGGAGGAGGTGCTGGCGGCCGCCGTGGCGCAGGGCCGGACGGACGTCCTGGAGGCGATCGAGCCGGGTGCCGTCCGCCCGTCGGTCGACTTGCTGCGCACGGTGTTGGAGCATGCGGGCGGCCTGCCGGAGGCGAGGGTGGCGCGGCTGCGTCCGCTGGTGCGGCGTCTGGTGGACGAGTTGACGCGCGCGTTGGCGACCAGGCTGCGTCCGGCGCTGACCGGGATCAGCGTGCCGCGGCCGACGCGTCGGCCGGGTGGCGGACTGGACCTGGACCGGACCATTCGCGCCAATCTCGCCACGGCCCGCCCGTCGGGGGACGGCGGCACACTCATCGTGCCCGAGCGTCCGGTGTTCCGGACCAGGGCCCGGCAGGCGGCCGACTGGCGGCTGATCCTGGTCGTGGACGTCTCCGGGTCGATGGAGGCGTCGACGGTCTGGGCGGCGCTGACGGCGTCGATCCTGGCCGGGGTGCCTTCGCTGAGCACCCACTTCGTGGCGTTCTCCACCGAGATCGTCGACCTGACCGAGCGGGTGGAGGATCCGCTGAGTGTGCTGCTGGAGGTGCGGATCGGTGGTGGCACCAGCATCGCGGGCGGGCTGCGGTATGCGCGGAAGCTGGTGACGGTGCCGTCCCGGACGCTGGTCGTGGTGGTCAGCGACTTCGAGGAGGGCGGCCCGGTGGGCGGGTTGCTGGCCCAGACCCGGGCACTGGTGGATTCCGGTGTGCACCTGCTCGGCTGCGCCGCGCTGGACGACACGGGGACGGCCCGCTATTCGAAGGCGGTCGCGGGCCAGTTGGTCGCGGCCGGTATGCCCGTGGCGGCGTTGAGTCCGCTGGAACTGGCCCGCTGGGTGGGGGAGAAGGTGCGATGAGCGTGGCGGAGCGGACGAGCGGCTGGCCGGCGGTCCGGCCGGAGGTGGTCGCGGAGGTGGTGGCCGGGTTGAGCGCCCGGTTGCAGAAGCGGCTGGACGGCGCGGCGGCGAAGCTGGCGGAGCGGCCGGTGACCCGTTGCGGTGACGAGTGGCGGGTGGAGGTGGACGAGGAGACGGCGCTCGTGCTGCACGCCCCGGGCGCGGTGGTCGCGGATGCGGCCGGCGTCCGCTGCGGCTGCCTGCTGGCCCCGGCCTGCGTGCACCGGGCCGCTGCGGTCATGCTCTGCCCGTTGGCCGAGCTGGCCGATCTGGCGGAGGAGCCCGAGGAGCCCGAGGAGCCCGAGGAGCCCGAGGAGGTCGCGCCGACCGAGGCGGCCCCAGCGCCCTCGGAGGAGCCGCAGGAGCGACGGGAGCCACGGGAGTCACAGAAGTCACAGGAGGCGCAGCCCGAGGCCGGGCCCACCCCGGTGGAGGTGGCGGCGGCCCGCCACCTCCACCGGGCCGGGTGCGCCGTGCTGGCCGCCGGGGTGAGCGGCGCGGGGGCGGTCGCGCAGGCCGAGTTGCTGCGGGCGGCCCACCGGGCGCGGCTGGCGGGGTTGTACCGCCCGGCGGCTGCGGCGGTCGTGGTGGTGACGAGGGTGCGCGCGGCCCGGTCCGGGGCGCCGGAGCACCGGCTGGCGGACCTGGTGGCCGGTCTGCGCGAGCTGCTGGACCTCACCACCGCCCTGAGCACCGGCTCCGGCCCGGTCGCCGAGCTGCGCGGCACCGCCCGCCAGGCGTACGGCGAGGAGGGCGGCTTGCGGCTGTACGGGCTGTTCACCGAGCCGGTGCTGACGGCCACGCATGCGGGGGTGGTGAGTTGGGCGGTGGACGCCGGGGGCCGGCTCAGCACGGTGGCCGAGGTGATGCCGCACGGTGACGCGGCGGCCGCCGCCCCGCAGGCGGTCGGGGCGGGCAACCGGACGGTCCGGCTGGGGGAGGCCCCGCTCAGCCACCGGGAGTTCAGCCGTGCCGGGCTGGCCGTCCAGGGCGCCACCCGGTCCGCCGCCGGGCGGCTGGGCGCGGGTGCTTCCGTCCGGGCGGTCCGGGCGGCGGGCGCGGCGTGGACGGCGGAGCCGGTGGCCGCGCTCTGGGCCGAACCGGCGGCCGCCCAGGTGGCGCGGGCGCTCGCGGCGGAGTCGCTGCCGTACGAGGGCCGCCCGGCCGGGAGCGACCTGCTGTTCCTGGACGTGACTCTGCTGGGCCCGGCTCCGGTCGGCCCGGGCGGGGTGCCGAGGCTGCTGGCGCGCTGCGAGGGCGGTGCCGATGGTGTCGACGGCGGCTTGGTGGTCGGTCTGTGCACGGGGCACGAGCACCCGGGGCTGGCCTTCCGGGCGAACCTCGCACTGCTCGCCACCGCGCCCGGCCTGCGGCTGCGGGTGATCGGCCGTCTGGAGCGATCGGACCGTCCGGAGCTTCGCCTGCTCGCGATCGGCACACCCCCGGAGCCCTCGACGGCCCCCGAGGACCCCGGCCTTCCCTCGCTCGCCGTCCCCGCGGACCGGGCCGACCGGGTCAATCTCGGCCTCGAACGCCTCCAGACCGCCGACCTCCAGGCTGCCGACCTTCAGACCACCAACCTCCGGACCGCCGCCCCCACCGATGCCGTGCCCGGTTTTCCGGTCGGTCTCCCGAGCGAGGCCCCGTACGGTCCGCCCGTCCACGTGCTCGGCCGCCGGGTCGAGCAGGCGGTCACCACCGGGCGCCATGCCCTGGCCCCGAGCGCGGCCACGGCGGCCGCCGACGGGAGCCTGCTGCGCGCCGCCGGGCTGGTGACGGCCGCCGATCTCCTGGACGCCCTGCGGGCTGCCGCGGCCGACCGGCGCCGCGACGTGTTCGGCCGGGTTGTCCCGGACGACCACGACGCCTTCGCCGGGTCCTGGCTGGCGGCCGCCTCCTACACGGAGGAACTGGCCGCCGCGCTCTGCGCCGCCGCCTGGGCCGGGGAGCTCGCCATGGACCGGCATCGAGGGGAGGTATAAGGAAAACTATTTGCACAGACAGCTAATCCGCGCCGGCTGGCATACTTGTCCCAGGGAAGACGTCACGAGACGTGCAGGGAAGTGGAAGGGAAGGCGAGCGATGGGTATCCGCGACGACGCGGCCGAGGTCCGGGCCCGTGGCTGGCGGACTCTCGCCGCGCTGCACGGGCTGATCGACGCGGCGCTGGAGAAGGCGTTGCAGGCGGAGCACCGGCTCTCGGTGGTCGAGTACACGGTGCTGGACGCCCTGTCGCGGCAGGACGGGTGGCACATGCGGATGCAGCAGCTGGCCCGCGCCGCGGCGCTGAGCAGCAGCGCGACGACCCGCCTGGTGACCAGGCTGGAGGACCGTGGGCTGCTCAGCCGCTACCTCTGCGCCGACGACCGGCGCGGGATCTACACCGAGCTGACGCCGGAGGGCCGCACCCTGCTGACGGCCGCCCGCCCGGTGCACGACGCCACCCTGGAGGCGACCCTGGCGCAGGCCGCCGAGGTGCCGGAGCTGGCGCCGCTGGTCCACGCCCTCTCCGGACTCGACGACCCGGCCGGGCTCACCGGCCGCCCCCCGGCCAACGCCTGAACCCCGGCCAACGCCTGAACCCCGGCCAACGCCTGAACCCCGGCCAACGCCTGAACCCCGGCCAACGCCTGAACCCCGACCCCGACCCCGACCCCGACATCAAGTCCGGCGCCACCCCCGGCGACCCCGCACGGCCCGGACGCTCAACGCCGCCCGGCGGACAGGGCGTTGCGGTGCACCTGGTCGAGCAGGGCGAGCAGCAGTTCCTTGCTGGACGCCCGCTCCCGCACGTCGCAGAGCACGATCGGGACCTCGGGGCCGAGGTCGAGGGCGCGCCGGACGTCCTCGGGGCTGGCGTCGCGGCGGCCGTGGAAGCAGTTGACGCCGATCGCGAACGGGATGCCGCGCTGCTCGAAGAAGTCCACGGCGGCGAAGCTGGATTCGAGCCGCCGGGTGTCGGCGAGGACGATCGCCCCGAGGGCGCCGAGCGCGAGGTCGTCCCACATGAACCAGAACCGGAACTGGCCGGGTGTGCCGAACAGGTAGAGCACCAGGTCCTCGCGGACGGTGATCCGCCCGAAGTCCATCGCCACGGTGGTGGTGGACTTGCCCTGGACGCCGTCGAGGCTGTCGACCCCGATGCTGGCGCGGGTCATCCGCTCCTCGGTCTGCAGCGGTTCGATCTCGCTGACCGAGCCGACCATGGTGGTCTTGCCGACGCCGAAGCCGCCGGCGACGAGGATCTTGACCGCGCCCGGCACCAGGCTCTGGGTCGTCAATTCGGGTCTCCTGGAGTGGGACTGAGAGGTGCGGGGCGGTCGGGTCCGCCGGGTCAGAGCCGGCGGACGCCCTCGATCACGGCCTGGATCAGCGAGATGTCCGGCGCCTCGGCGAGCTGGACCGGGGCGCGGGTGAGGATCAGCCGGGCCTCGGCGAGGTCGTCGAGCAGCACCTTGACGACGCTGACGGGCAGGTCGAGGGTGGCCGCGATCTCGGCCACGGCCAGCGGGCGTTCGCGGCACAGGTCGAGGATCGCGGCCGGTTCGGGCGTGAGCCGGCTGGTGTCGGTACGCGGGTCGGAGGTGACCACCAGGGTGATCAGCGCGAATCCGTCACGGACCGGGCCGGTGCGCCCGTTGGTGATCGCGTAGGGGCGGACCAGATGGCCTGCGTCCTTGTCGTAGAACCAGGCCTCCTCGGCGTCGGCGGTCACGCACCGCCACCCGCGCCGGCCTGGCCTGCGTCGCTGCGCGGTGCCGCGGTGAGGTACTGGCCGACCTGCTTGACCAGCATGTTGATCTCGTAGGCCATCAGCCCGGCGTCCACCTGCTCGCTGGTGAGGACGGCGAGCCGGGCGCCCTGCCCGGCGGTGGTGACGAACAGGAACAGCTGGTCCATCTCGACCACGGTCTGCCGGACCCGGCCGCCGTTGAAGCGGTGGCCGGCGCCGCGGGCGAGGCTCTGCAGACCGGAGGCGACGGCGGAGAGGTGTTCGGCGTCGGCCCGGTCGAGGCCCTGGGACGTGCCGACCAGCAGGCCGTCCTCGGAGAGGACGATGGCGTGCCGGGTCTCGGGTACCCGCGCCACCAGCTGGTCCAGCAGCCAGTTGAGGTCGCGCTGGGTGTCGGTGTGCTGCGTCATCGCTGCTGTTCCTTGGCTTCCTGAACGGCGGAGGCCTCCCAGGCGGCGGAAGGTGCGGCCGGGAGGTGGGGCGCGGCGGGCGCCTGGGGGGCGGTGGGGGTGGTCGGCGCGTCGGGGTCGGCCGCGCGGGCGGTCCGGGTGCCGCGCTGGATGGCGGCCATGGTGGTGCGGGAGCGCTGTGGCGACGGTTCGTCGGCCCTGGCGGCCCGGGTTCCTCCGGTGGCCCCGGTTTGTCCGGCGGCTCCGGTGGCTCCGTGCCAGGGCCCGGCCGGGGGCGGCGGGCCGACCACGGGGGGCAGCATGGCGCCGGGAGCGTGGGCCTCGCGGAGCTGCTCGGCGAGGCTGGCGTTGCGGACCCGCTGCGGCAGGACCCGCGGGGTGCGCAGTTCGCCGTTTGGGCCGTGGTCCGAGTGCTCCTCCTGGGCGGGTCCGTGCGCGGGCGCAGGAGGCTCGGCGGTGGCACCGTCGAAGGGCCCGGTCGTGGGCCCGGCCGTGGTTCCGGCCGTGGTTCCGGCCGGCACGTCCGCAGCACGGCCGTCGGCCGGCGGCCCACCGGGCGGGATGTCGGACGGGACCTCGTACGGGCGCGGGAAGACGGGCCGGGGGACGACCACGGCCCCGGGCAGACCGGGTATCTCGGCGCCGACCGGCAGACCGCCGTTGGCCGGGCCGGGGGCGGTTCCCTCGGTCGGGCCGCCGTCCAGGGGGTACTGGGCGAGCAGTTCGCCGATGATCACACCGCTGCCACCCGCACCAGGAACACCAGGCCCCCCGGGAACACCAGGCACCACCAGGCCACTGGCCACACCACCAGCCCCGGGCCCGCCGGGCGCACCCGGCTCGGCCCCGGGCGTCGGAGCGCCCGGCCCGGTGCCGATCAGCCCGCCGAGCACTCCGGCGAGCGCGCCGGTCAGCCCCCCGTCCGGACCGCCGGGGTCGTTGCCGCCCGCCGCCCGCACGGGCTCGGGGACAGGGGTCCGGGTGACCCGCGCGCCGGACGGCAGTCCGGCCATGGCGGCCGGCTGGTCGGCCTGCTCCAGCAGCACCGACGGCACCAGCACCACGGCCCGGGTGCCGCCGTAGGGCGAGGGCCGCAGGGTGACCTGGATGTCGTGCCGGGCGGCCAGCCGTGCGACGACGAACAGGCCGAGGCGCAGGTCGTCGCCGAGGGCGGAGACGTCCAGCTCGGGCGGGTTGGCCAGGTAGTCGTTGAGCCGCTCGTACTCGTCCTCGCCCATGCCGAGGCCGCGGTCCTCGACCTCGACCGCCAGGCCCTTGGGGACTTCCTGCGCGGAGACCTGCACCTGGGTGTACGGCGGGGAGAAGGTGGTGCCGTTCTCGATGAGTTCGGCGATCAGGTGGATGACGTCGGCGACGGCCTGTCCGCTGAGTGAGGCGCGCGGCACGCCCTGGACGACGACGCGGGCGTAGTTCTCGGTCTCGGAGACGGCGCTGCGCAGCACGTTGACCATGGGCACGGCGTTGCGCCAGCGCCGGGCGGGCAGGGCACCACCGAGGATGACGAGGTTCTCGGCGTTGCGCCGCATCCGGGTGGCGAGGTGGTCGACCGCGAACAGTTCGCGCAGCAGCTCGGGTTCCTCGTGCTCGCGCTCCAGGGCGTCGAGCATGCTGATCTGTCGGTGGATCAGGATCTGGGTGCGGCGGGCGATGTTGAGGAAGACCTTCTTCGTCCCCTCGCGGCCCTGGGCCTGGTGGATGATGGCGGCGACGGCGGCCTGGCGGACGGCGGCGAGGCCGTCGGAGGTCTGCTGGACCTCGTCGCCGGTCCGGCGGGACGGTGACCAGGCGGGCGGTGTGGGCACGGGCTCCCCGGCGCGCAGCCGTCCGACGACCTCGGGGATCTCGTCCTGGGCGAGCGAGAGGGTGTCGGTGCGCAGTGCGCCGAGGCGGGCGGACAGGGCCCGCGCGGTCCGGATGCCGTGGGCCAGGCTGATCAGCAGGACCAGGGCGACGACGGCGCTTCCGGCGATCAGGGCGGTGCGGTGTTCGGTGCCGCGCAGCAGGTAGGCGGCGTAGCCCCAGGCGGCGGCGAGGCCCAGGCTGGGCACCAGTACGAGGGCGAGGAGCGAGCTGCGGAGCGAGCCGGACCGGCCGGCGCGGTGGGCCGTGCGGGGGGCCGATATGCCTGGCATCTGATTCCTTGTTGCAGGGCCGAGTCGCTGGGCCGAACGGCGGGCCGGCCTGTACGCGGTCCGGCCGGGGCTTCAGGGCGCCACGGCCGGGGTGGCCGGACGGGGTGACGCGGTGTCATCGTCCGGGCGGGGGTGCAGCACGGCCGCCGACGGCAGGAACGCTATCAGTCCCAGGTGCCCTCATCGCAACATCAACTGACGATCTGTGGACGGGTGGTGACGATGGTGGAGGAGTCCGGGGGGAGTGTCCGCCGGCGGAAAGTCGCAGCTCACGTCGGTCGCGGGTGGCACGTGGACGGCGCGCGGACGGCTCTCCGGGGGCCGGGAGAACCTCCCGGAGAGTCGTCAGGAACAGGTCAAGTCGCCGCCGTGCCGAACGTCCGCCCTCTCGGTTCGGGTGCCCGGCCCCGAGGGTGCCCGGCCCCGAGGGTGCCCGGCTCCGAGGGCGTCCGGCCCCGAGGGCGCGCAGTACCGATTCAGCCCGCCAGCGGTATCGGTACCACCTGCCCGCCCCCGATGGCCTGCAGCTCCACCGCGGCCTCCCGCTGGGACAGTTCGCTCCACGCCCAGCTCGCCAGGTCGGACAGCTCCGCCGACCACTGCTTGCCGTAGGTGCCGGAGGCGACCTGCCCGAGCCGCAGCCGCTGGACGTCCGAGGTCCCGGCCGGCGGGTAGACGTGGGTGGCGTCGCGCAGGTAGCGCTCGATGCTGAACTCGGCTTGCAGGCCCCGGGCGGCGTGGATCTCCATGGCGTTGCGCGCGGAGTCCAGCGCGTACTCGGTGTTGATGAGTTTGGCGTTCATCAGCTCGGCGTCGCAGGCCTTGCCGTGGTCGAGCAGGTGCGAGGCGTGGTAGGCGGCCAACTTGGCCGTCATCAGCCTGGACTGCATCTCGCCGAGCTTCAGCGCGATGTTGGGCAGTCGGTTGATCGGCTTGCCGTAGAGCACCCGCTCCTCGGCGAAGCGCGCGGTGTCCTGGACGATCGCGGTGTGGATCCCGAGCGCGACGGCGGCGAGGTTGAGCCGGCCGTAGAGGGTGGAGGAGGAGTAGGCGACGTCCAGGCCCTGGCCCTCCAGGCCCAGCCGGTTGCCGACGGGGATGCGGCAGTCCTCGAAGACGATCTCGCCGAAGCTGAAGCCGTGCAGGCCGCTCTGCGAGCCGAGTTCGCCGACGCGGAAGCCGGGGCGCTCGCTCTCGACCAGGAACGCGGACAGGCCCCTGCTGCCCTCGCCGGTGCGGAAGACCACGCCGTGCACGTCGCCGATGTGGGAGTTGCCGACGAACCACTTGCGGCCGTTGAGCACGTACTGGTCGCCCTCGCGGCGGGCGGTGCCGGACATGCCGAGCACGTGGCCGCCGCACTCCGGTTCCGTGACGGCGATGGTCGGCAGCGACTCGCCGGAGGCGAACCTCGGCAGCCACTTGCGCCGTTGGGCGTCCGAGCCGAAGTGGATGACCTTGGCGACTCCGAGCTGTGAGGCCTGCGCCATCGCACCCATGGCGCCGCTGATCCGGGCGAGTTCCTCCACGATGATGGTCTTGGCGAGGTGCCCCAGTCCCAGTCCGCCGAATTCGCGCGGAATGGTCACCCCGATCCAGCCCCGCCGGGCGATCTCCCGCGACAGTTCGAACTCGACGGTCCGTTCGGCCTCCATTCGGGCCACGTGCGGGCGTACCTCCTTCTCCGCGAACTCCCGGACCTCCGCTCGGAGACTCTCGTGGCGCTCGTCGGTGAAGTAGTCCATCGCCATGCTGGGGTCCTCTCTTGTCAGTGGATGTGCCGTGCCTCCGTCCGTGCTGTCGAAGTCGCTCCAGCCGCTCCCCGGGAATGAGTGGGGGTTCGAGGTGGTGGCGGCCGACTGCCCCTTTGCAATCGGTGCATGCGGAACTCGGGGCGTCCTCCCCGGGGTTGGGAATGCCGCCCGTGTCTTCGGCAGGGCTCATTGTCGTATGGGCCTCCTGTGCTGACCCAGAGTCGATCTTGGATTGGCGGAAATCGGCCCGTCCTTACGCTGAGGAGTTTTGCCATGGCTCTGAGTGGGAAGTGATCTTGCCCCGCCGTGGCAACCTGCTGAGCGGCCGCTCACATGCGGCTTTGACTGTCCATCAGCAACGGTGATGAGCCGGACCGGGAGCACCGAACCGCCCGGATGTCTGATTACATGTGCGCCATGACTGATGTGATGAGCACTCAAGGCCAGTTCCCGGGTGCCGCCGGGGAGTCCGAGCGGACCCGCAGGCTGCGCAGCCTTGGTCTCAACGAACCGTCCGCGGACGAGGCCTTCGACCGCTTCGCCCACCTGGCCGCCAGCATCACCCGCGCTCCCATCGCGATGGTCAACTTCATCAACGACGAGCGCCAGATGTTCCGGGGGCTCTACATTCCGCCAAACTCGAACGACGTCGCGGTCGATGAAGGCGCTTCCTGGGCCGATCGGGGCATCGCCTTCGACCTTCCCACCCGTCAGATGCCGCTGAGTCACGGCTTCTGCCCGCATGTCGTCGCCCAGCGGTCCCCCCTCGCGCTCGACGACATCCTCGCCTACCCCCGGTTCTCCGGAAACCCGGTCGTCGACGAACTGGGCGTGCGCGCCTACCTCGGCGCCCCGCTCGTCGACGACACCAACACCGTCATCGGCACCGTCTGCGTCCTCGACCGGGAACCCCGGCAGTGGGGGCGCGAGCGGCTGCGCGACATCCAGCACCTCGCCGAGGCACTGCTCTCCGAGATCCGGCTGCGCGACAACCTGCTCGCCCAGCAGCAGGAGATGTTCGCCGCCTTCGACGGCTCCCCGTTCCCCATCATGCTGACCGACGGCCCCGGTCAGGAGATCCGCTACGCCAACGCCCAGCACGCCGACACCTTCGGCGCCCCGGTGGCGTACGGCGCGATCGGCCTGGCCTACCCGCAGCTCGGCGCCGCCGGCCTCCAGCAGGTCATCGTCGAGGCCTACCACACCGGGCGCAGCACCGTCCTCAACGACGTCCGGATCCAGTCAGGCCGCCCCGACGTCCAGCGCGGCCAGCAGATCTTCAGTTTCACCTGCACCCCGCTGCGGGCCGCGCGCACCGGCCAGGTCAACGGTGTCCTCACCGTCGGCATGGACGTCACCGCGCAGTCCCGCACGGAGGAGGAACTCGGCACGCTGGCCGCCCTGCTGGTCGACCGGCTCCAACAGAACGGTGCCACCCCCGTCGGCCGCCCGGGCATCGCCGGGGAGTCCGGTCTCGTCCTGCCGAGCTGAGCCGCCGACCCGCCGTCCGCGTGCGGCGTCGCCGTCCCCCTCCGCACCACTGCTCGTCGATCCGTACCACCGCGCACCACCCACCACCGTGGCGGGGCGCCTCTCACCCCCGAGGAGAGGCTCCCCGCCACGGTGCCGTCCGGGGGCGGGCCCGAGCGGGTGAACCGTCCCCGCCCGCGCCCCGGCCGCGTCCCGCCCGGCGGCCGCCGATGGTAGGCATGGGCCGCATGGACTGGTTCGCCGCCCCCGACTACTGGTTGAGCCGACTGCTCGTCCAACGCCTGCTCGCAGGCCTCTACCTGATCGGATTCCTCGCCGCCGCCGCACAGTTCCGCGCCCTCATCGGCAGCGACGGCATGCTGCCGGTGCCCCGCTTCACCGCCCGGGTCCCGTTCCGCCACTCGCCCGGACTGTTCCACCTCCACTACAGCGACCGCTTCTTCGCCGCCGTCGCCTGGAGCGGCGCCGCGCTCGCCGCCGCCGTGACCGCCGGACTCGGTGACGCCGTCCCGCTCTGGGCGTCCGTCCTGCTGTGGGCGGTGCTCTGGGGGCTCTACCTCTCGATCGTCAACGTCGGACAGACCTGGTACTCCTTCGGCTGGGAGTCGCTGCTGCTCGAAGCGGGCTTCCTCGCCGCCTTCCTCGGCAACGCCGACACCGCCCCGCCCACCCTGGTGCTCTGGCTGATGCGCTGGCTGGCCTTCCGGGTCGAGTTCGGCGCCGGACTGATCAAACTGCGCGGCGACCGCTGCTGGCGCGACCTCACCTGCCTGCGCTACCACCACGAGACCCAGCCCATGCCCGGACCGCTCAGCTGGTTCTTCCACCACCTGCCCGACCCGCTGCACCGCGTCGAGGTCGCCGCCAACCACTTCGTCCAACTCGTCGTCCCCGTCGGCCTCCTCCTCCCGCAGCCGGTCGCGAGCTACGCCGCCTGCACCGTCGTCGCCACCCAGCTGTGGCTGATCGCCTCGGGCAACTTCGCCTGGCTCAACTGGCTCACCATCACGCTCGCCCTCGCCGCCGTCGACCCGGCCCGCGTCGGACTGCCCGTCCACGCCCGCGTCCACCCCGCCACGCCCGTCTGGTTCGAGGCGCTGGTGATCGCCCTGACCGCGGCCGTCGCCGTCCTGAGCTACTGGCCGGTCCGCAACCTCGTCTCCCGCCGCCAGGCCATGAACCGCTCCTTCAACCGGCTGCACCTCGTCAACACCTACGGCGCCTTCGGCAGCATCAGCCGCATCCGCCAGGAAGTCGTCGTCGAAGGCACCGACGAACCGACCCTCACCCCGCACACCGTCTGGCACGAGTACGGCTTCAAGGGCAAACCCGGCGACGTGCGCCGTCTCCCGCGCCAGTACGCCCCCTACCACCTGCGGCTCGACTGGCTGATGTGGTTCGCCGGCATCTCACCCGCCTACGCCCGCCCCTGGTTCCTGCCCTTCATCGCCCGCCTGCTCGCCGGCGACCCCGCGACCCTTCGCCTGCTGCGCCACAACCCCTTTCCCGGCACCCCGCCGACCCACGTCCGGGCGACCCTCTACCTCTACCGGTTCACCAGTTGGCGCGAACTGCGGGAAACCGGCGCATGGTGGCACCGCACCGCGCTCCACGAGTACCTCGCGCCGGTCGACCTCACCACCCTCGGCCGCGCCGGATACCGCCCACCCCTCGGCCGACGGCTCCGCACCGTCCCGCTGGACCGGCCGCGGCGGCCCGGGGCCCGCCCGGAGAGCCCGCCCGCCCGGCCCGACGGCCGTGGGCCCCAGTACCCATCCGGCCCAACGCCCCACCACCCGTGCGGCCCTCCCGGGTAGCGGCCAGGCGGGGGGTATGGCACACGACACCCGCCCGTCGGGCGGTGGGTGCGTGCAAGGCTCGAACGGGCACCCGTATTCTGGGCGTCCACAACCGGCGGCCCGCCCGCGCGCCCCCCAGCCCCGCCCCCGGGGCACCCCGCGCAACCGGTCCGCCGCCCCCTCGCCGCCAGCCCCGCCGTCGTCGCCCAGAACCGGACCTCACATGACAGTGCTTCACTCGCGCAACGCCGACGCAGCCGACCCGGCGGACGTCGCCGACGCCGCAGACGTCAAGGACCCCCAGGACGCCAAGGCCACCACGGCGGAGACCGACCTCCGCGAGGACCTCGGCCGCTACGCCGAACTCGGGGCCTTCACCCTCACCGCCGACACCCACGCCTGGTACGCGGCCGTCGACACCGTCGCCACCCCCGAGGACGCCCGGGCCGCCTCCACCGCCCTCGCCGAACTGCGCGGCCGCGACCTCCGCCAGACCTGGGACGCCGTCACCGTCCTCGCCGCCGACGCCAGGCTCGACGAACCCGACACCGTCGCCAAGGCCGCACTCCTCGTCGAGATGCTCCAGCGCGTCCACCGCACCTCCGCCACCCTCACCACCGCCGCCTACGACGCCGACCTCGGCGCCCTCGCCGCCGCCACCGCCGACGGCACCTGGCGCCGCGAGAACGGCGTCAAGCTCTCCTGGCTGCGCGCCCGCTCCCTGCGCAAGCAGGCCACGGCCCTCGCCACCGACCGCCGCATCCGCCGCGAAGACCTGCACGAGGCACTCGCCTCCGCCGAGGTCGAGCGCCGCGCCTGGGCCGCCCTCGCCCCCGCCGGCACCCTGCCGGTCGTCCCCGCCGACGGCGCCCTGGTCGAGCGCACCGCCCAGGCCTTCGAGGCGATCAACACCGGACTGCGCGGCCTCGCCCGGATGCTCCCCGACCACGACCTCGACGGGCTGGCCTTCGCCGAGCTCGTCGACCTCGTCGAGCGGCTCGCCGCCGACGAGGGCACGCTCTACCGCCTGCCCACCATCCGCGGGCTGCGCACCACCCTTGAGGAGGCCGGCCTCGGCGACCTGCTCACCGAACTCGCCGCCGCCCGGGCCGACCGCCGCGCCGCCGAAGCCGCGTTCGCCGCCCGCCAGGCCCTGGCCGGCGGCCAGCGCGACGGGCTCGCGGGGGAGGGCAGCGCCGTCGAGGCCTCGGCTCCGGCTCCGGCGTCGGTCGAGGAGACGGTGACCGACGCGGACGCGGACGCGGACGCGGAAGCAGACTCGGGCGACGCTGAGGCTGCGGCCGTGGTCAAGACGGCCGAGGCAGCCGAGGAAGAGGCGACGGAGGAAGCCCCGTCCGCTGTCGTGGTCTCCCTCCCGGCGCCGTCCCCGGCCGCCGATGACCTGGTGGCCGCCGCGACCGCCGCTCTGGCGGAGGCCGCGGAAACCACGGAGCCCGAGGCCGTCGTCGAGGTTTCCGCTGTCGAGGTCGAGGTCGAAGCCGCTGTCGAAGCCAAGGCCGAGGTCGAGCTTGCGGAGGAGGCGCCGGTCCTGGAGGACGCGCCCGTCGTCGAGCCGGAGACGACCGAGGAGGCTGCGGAGCCCGAGACGGTCGCCGAGGCCGACGCGGTCGTGGCTCCCGTGGCAGAGGCGGACGAGCCGGCGGCTGAGGTCGAGCCGATCGCTGAGCCCGCCGCTGTCGTCCTGGAGTCGGTTGAAGTGACCGAGGCCATTGAGGACGTGCAGCCGGTGGCTGAGGTCGAGGCCATCGAGGAGGCGCCTGCCGCCGTCGTCGTGGAGCCGGTGGCTGAGGTGGAGCCGGCTGCGGAGCCTGAGACGGTCGCTGAGGTCGCTGAGGTCGCTGAGGTCGAGGCTCCCGTGGCAGAGGCGGACGAGCCGGTGGCTGAGGTTGAGGTCGTCGAGGAGGCGCCTGCCGCTGTCGTCGTGGAGTCGGTCGAAGCGACCGAGGCCATTGAGGACGTGCAGCCGGTGGTCGAGGCCGAGCCGGTTGTTGAGCCCGCCGTCGTCGTCGTGGAGCCGGTGGCTGAGGTCGAGGCCGTCGAGGAGGCGCCCGCCGTTGTTGCGGAGCCGGTGGCCGTGGCCGAGGTTGTCGAGGTCGTCGAGGTCGAGGTCGTCGAGTCCGCGCCCGCCGTCGAGTCCGCGCCCGTCGCCGCCGGTCGGCCCGAGAAGCCGGACTTCACGCCCGGCCGGCCCGTGACCGCCTACTCGGCCGACGAGCTGCTCGCCGTCGTCCGGTGGGTGGACGGTGACGGTGTGGAGCGTACGGAGGAGGAACTGCTGCGGGCGGCGATGAAGGAGCTGGGCTTCGCCCGCCTCGGGCCGCGGATCAAGGAGGCGCTGGGCGCCGCCGTCACCGCCGCGCGGGGCTGACGTACGAGCGGGGAACATCGGTGAAGGGCCCGGGACGCGGGATCGCGTTCCGGGCCCTTCCGCTGTCCCGCGCGGGTTCGGGGGGCTTGTCAGCCCGTCTTGGTCCACGGCTGGCCGGTCATCAGCGCCTTGACGTTGGCCACGTACCCCGGGTTGGGGATGACCAGGTTGCCGACGACCTGGCCGGTGGCCGGGTCGGTGACGGTGTTGTAGTGCACGTTGCCCGCCCCGGCGTTGTACGCGGAGATGACGAGGTCGAGCAGCGGCGTCTTGCCGGTGGCCGGGTCGGGGGAGAGGTCGTACTTGCCGTCGAAGGAGGAGTCGCCGTAGTAGGCGACCAGCCAGTCGAGCAGCTGGGTGCCGAGCTGGACGTTCCCGGGGAGGGTCTTCGCGTCGGAGTTGGTGCCGAACTTGCTGTTCATCCAGCTGATCGTGTTCGGCATGATCTGCATGGTGCCGATCCCGCCGTCGCAGGCGAGGATGCCTGACTGCCAGCCGCTCTCCTGCCAGGCGATCGCCTTGACCAGGTTGACGGGCAGCGGCGGGAGCTTGTCGGTGCCGCCGCTGCTGAGGTTGAGCGTGCGGGCCTGGCCGGCGGCGGTGGCGAGGGCCGCGCCGACGGCCTCCTTGGGCTCGTCGGGCTGGGGCTTGCTGGGCTGGCAGCTGCTCTGCAGCGGCGGGACGTGCGGGGTCGGCGGCGCGGGCGGCGGCGGGGGAGCGACCGGTCCGGGCTTGGCGACCGGCACGGGGGCCACGACGGCGGGCTTGGCGACCGGGGGCGGCGTGGCGGGCGCGGCGGGCGGGCTGCTTGGGGCGCCGGGCTTGGTGCTGGCGGCGGTCGGGGCCGGGGTGGTCGGGGCGGTCTTGCTGGACTTGCTCGCGGACGGGTTCGGGCTGTGGGAGGCGCTGGCCGTCGGGGAGGCGGTCGGCGTAGGGGTGGCGGTCGCGGACGGGCTCGCGCTCGGTGTCTCGGTCGGCGTCCCGGTGGCGGCGACCGCGGTGGTGTCCGGCGCGCTGTTCTGGTGGTTGTCGGCGTGTTTGGTGCCGCAGCCGGCCAGGACGGCCGTCGAGACCGCTGCGGCCGACACCATGACCAGTGCTCTCCGGGATGCGCTCACTGCCACTGTGGTTCCCCCCACTCGTCACCGGCGGTCCCGGTGAGTGGCGGTCATCCTACGATGTGATGTTCATGCCCCCTGTGAACGGGTGGTCCAACGCGTGCGCGAGGACCGTCGGCGCCGTCACCAGGGACGGTCCGTACCAGGTCAGGTGGCGTCCGCTGACCAGCGCCGCCGGGACGCCGGGGAACGCCTCGGGGCCGTCCTGTGCCGTGAAGCGGTACGGCTCGTCCGGGAGGACCACCAACTCGGGTCGGAAGGCGAGCAGTTCGGGCAGCGGAACGGCCGGGTAGCGCTCGGCGTGTCCGGCGTGGACGAGCCGGAGGCCGAGGCGGCGCAGCAGGTCCCCGGCGAAGGTGTCGCGGCCCAGGACCATCCACGGGCGGCGCCAGACCGGAACGATCGCCCGCGGGCCGTCCGGCGGGCGCCGGACCGGGGCCCACGCTGCCTCGGCCTGGTCCAGCCAGTCCGGGCGCGGGAGCGCGCAGGCGGCGGTGAGCAGCCGGTCGAGCGAGCGGAACGCGTCGTCCAGGGTGCGGATGTCGGTGACCCAGACCGGCAGGCCGGCCGCCCGCAGCGCGTCCAGGTCGGGGCGCCGGTTCTCCTCGTCGTTGGCGAGGACGAGGTCCGGGGCGAGGGCGAGGATGCCGGGCACGTCCGGGTTCTTGGTGCCGCCGATCCTGGTGACCGCCAGGTCGGCCGGATGGCTGCACCAGTCGGTGGCGCCGACCAGCAGCCCGGGGGCGGTGGCGGCGACCGCCTCGGTCAGCGACGGCACCAGCGACACCACCCGGCGCGGCGGGCGCGGGCCGAACCGGACGGGCAGGTCGAGGTCGTCCCGCAGGACGGTGGGATCGGCCATCCGGCCACCCTACGCCGGGGGTCCGCGGACGGGCGGCCGACGGACGGCGGACGGGCGATGGTCGGGCGGCGAACGGGCGGCACGGGCATCGGACGGGCGATGGTCGGGCGGCGAACGGGTGGCGGATGGCGGGCGGGCGGGCGGACGGCGGGTGAACGGGTGCCGGGCGGTGCGGAAATCCCCGGGAACCCCCCGGACGGTCCGGCCGACTACCTGGTCCGGGTTCGCACGACGGGCCCCTAGGGCGTGTCTGACAATTCCCGCCGGGCGCGCGACGCCGGGCATCCCGCCTGGACGCACCGGCGAAACGTCCAAGTACGACCCAGTACGAGGACGCTTCGCCGGCGCGCCCAGCCGGGCGCCCAACGCCGCGCGCTGATCCGCCGCGAATTGTCAGACACGCCCTGGCACGATCACCCACCAGGAGAATTGTCATGCGCCCTCGCGTTGTCTGCGGAATCGCGGCCGCCGTCGCCCTGTTCGCCACGGCCTGCGGAAGCGGCGCCGGAAGCGGTGCCGGAAACGGCGGCGGGGGAGGCGGAGAGCGCGGCGCGGCCGGCGCCGCCCAGACCGCCCCGGCCGGCGGCTACCCCGTCAAGGTGGCCGACTGCGCGGACCGGGAGACCACCATCGCCAAGGCCCCCGCCAAGATCGTCACCAGCAATGCCGCCGCCCTGGAGATACTGCTCCAACTCGGCGCGGGCGACCGGGTGATCGGCACCGGCTTCCCTCCCGGCAAGGGCACCCTCCCGCCGGCCCTGGCCGAACAGGGCGCCAAGGTGCCGGTGTTCGGCGACAAGACGATCCCCAAGGAGAAGCTGCTCGGCTCCGGCGCCGACCTCTACGTCGACACCTTCGGCGCGATGCCGATGATGGGCGGCGGCGCCACCGGGCCCAGCGAGGAGGAGTTCGCGGCGGCCGGCATCCAGCACGTCTACCTCCTCTCGACCGCCTGCGCCGGCACCCCCAAGGCCGCCAAGGCGCCGCGCACCGACCTGTCCGGGGTCGAGAACGACATCCGCCGCCTCGGCGCGGTCACCGGCACGGCCGCCCGCGCGGAGGAACTCGTCACCGGGATGGAGAAGCAGGTCGGCGAGGTGCGCACCGCCCTCGCCGGCGTCGCGCAGGCGCAGCGGCCCGGCTACTTCGTCTTCGACTTCGACGCCGGCACCAAGCAGCCGGTGGCGGTCTGCGGCCGGCAGGTCGCCAACGCGGTGATCACCCAGGCCGGCGCCCGCAACGTGTTCGCCGACTGCGACGCCGACTTCAAGCCCGGCTCCTGGGAGGACGTCGTCGCCAAGAACCCGGACTGGATCCAGCTCGCCGTCCGCAACCGGGGCAGCGAGGAGGCCACTCGCAAGGCCTTCGACGACGCCGAGGCGTTCCTGCGCGGTTTCCCCGCGACCCAGGGCCTGAAGGCCGTCCAGGAGGGCCACTTCGTGCGGCTCGGCTCCGAGGTCACCACCATCGCGGGCGTGCGCAACGCCGACGCCGTCCGGCAGATCGCCGCCACCGTCCACCCCGACCTCGTCAAGAACGGGCAGTAGACGGTGATGTCGGCCGTCTCCGCCGAACGGCGCGAGGAGCCCCGCCCGGCCCGCACCCTGCGGGCCGGGCCGCTGGCCGTCGCGCTGACCGCCGCCCTGGTGCTCGCGCTGACCGCCGCCGTGTCGTTCGGCGCGGTGGACATCCCGCCCGGCGAGGTCTGGTCGGTGGTCGCCCACCACCTCACCGGGCGGGCCCCCGAACCCGGCACCCGCGACCTCATCGTCTGGCAGCTGCGCGTCCCGCGCGCCCTGCTGGCGGCGACGGTCGGGGCCGGGCTCGGCCTGGTCGGCACGGCCGTGCAGGCCCTGGTCCGCAACCCGCTCGCCGACCCCTACCTGCTCGGCATCTCCTCCGGCGCCTCCCTCGGGGCGGTCGCGGCGATCGTCCTCGGCACCTCGCTCGGCCTCGACCTCGCCTTCGGCAGCGCGCTCGGCCTCACCGTCTCCCTGGCGGCCTTCGCCGGCGCGCTCGCCGCGTTCTCCCTGGTATGGCTGGCGGCCCGGCGCGGCGGCGGCTTCTCCCCGCTGCGCCTGGTCCTCGCGGGCATCGCCATCGCACAGTTCCTCGGCGGCATCACCAGCTACCTCGTCCTGCAGACCCGCGACGAGCAGCAGACCCGTGGCGTGCTGTTCTGGCTGATGGGTAGTCTCGGCGGCGCGGTCTGGGTCCAACTAGCCGTCCCCGCCGTCGCGGTGGTGCTCGGGCTGGCCCTGCTCCAGGCCCGTGCCCGCGGGCTCAACGCGATGCTCATGGGCGACGAGACGGCCGCCGGGCTCGGCGTGGACGTCACCCGGCTGCGCCGGGAGGTCTTCGTCGTCACCAGCGTGCTGACCGGCGTGCTGGTCGCGGTCTCCGGCGCGATCGGCTTCGTCGGACTGATGGTGCCGCACGTCTGCCGCCTGCTCGTCGGCGGCGACCACCGGCGCCTGCTGCCGCTGTCCGCGCTCACCGGCGCGCTGCTGCTGGTCGTGGTCGACACCGTGGCCCGCACCGCGCTGGACGGCCAGGAACTGCCGATCGGCGTGGTCACCGCCGTCCTCGGCGCCCCGACCCTGCTCTACCTGCTGGACCGACGACTGGAGCGCACGTGAGGATCGCCGTCGAGGACCTGAGCGTCACCCTGTCCGGGCGGGCGGTGGTGGCCGGCGTCCACCTGGTCGCCGAGGAGGGGGAGATCGCCGGCCTGGTCGGGCCCAACGGCAGCGGCAAGTCCAGCCTGCTGCGCACCGTCTACCGGCACCTGCGGCCGAGCGCCGGGCGGGTGCTACTGGCCGGGCGCGACCTGGCCGGGCTGCGCCCCGCGCAGTCCGCCCGGCACATCGCCGCGCTGCCGCAGGAGCGGGGCGGGG
The DNA here is from genome assembly GCF_042720685.1 of Kitasatospora sp. NPDC058492. Classification (NCBI taxonomy): domain Bacteria; kingdom Bacillati; phylum Actinomycetota; class Actinomycetes; order Kitasatosporales; family Streptomycetaceae; genus Kitasatospora; species Kitasatospora sp. NPDC058492. The sequence continues at coordinate 126,909 of NZ_JBHXMU010000004.1, read as the reverse complement.
ACTTCGAGTTGAGCGTCCGCGAAGTGGTCGCGATGGGCCGCACCCCCTACAAGCGGTCGTTCGCCGGCGACGACGCCGAGGACCACCGGATCACCGCCGACGCGCTGGTACGGGTCGGCATGGCGGACGCCGCCGACCGCCGCTTCGCCCAACTGTCCGGGGGCGAACGGCAACGGGTGCTGCTGGCCCGCGCGCTCGCCCAGCAGCCGGACGTCCTGGTGCTGGACGAGCCGACCAACCACCTGGACGTCCGGCACCAGGTCGAACTCCTCGCCCTGCTGCGGGACCAGCGCCGCACCACCCTGGTCGCGCTGCACGACCTCAACGCGGCCGCCTCCGTCTGCGACCGGCTGCACGTCCTGCACCGCGGCGCCCTGGTGGCCTCCGGGGCGCCGCGCGAGGTGCTGACCGCGGAGCTGCTGGCCGAGGTGTTCGGCGTCCGGGCGGCAGTGGTCGAACACCCGCTCACCGGTGACCCGTTGATCGCCTTCGACCACCGCACGCCGGCCGCCCCGACCCCGGCCGTCCCGACCGCCCCGGCTCCGGTGGAGGGTGCCGGGGCCGGGGCGGATGCTGGAGGGGCGGGGGTCGCCGGGTTGGACGCCGCCGGGGTGGAGCCTGCGCGTCAGAGCGCCTCGTAGTGGCTCGGCCGGCCGTCGAGTTCGACCAGCCGGCCGCGCTGCGCGGCGTCCTCGCTGCGCAGCAACTCCCAGTCCCCGTCGGCGCGGTGGAGTACCGAGGAGTGCCAGGGCGTCATCCAGGCGTCGGCGGCCTCCAGCAGCCGGATGCCGAACTTCGGTGCGCCCGCCGGTTGCGGGTGGATGGACAGCCGGACCGACCGGGGGTGCTGCTCGGCGATCAACTCGCCCCAGGCGCGGCTGCGCTGGATCACCCCGTACGCGCGGCGGCGGCAGTCGCGCTGCAGGGCGGAGCGGGTGCCGGTGAAGCCGACGGTGTCGTCGGTCAGGAAGCGGGTGATGCCGCGGTAGAGCCGCAGGGTCTCCTCGTCCGTCAGCACCTGCTCGCGCAACTCCTCGACGCTCGGCGCGTACTGGGCGTGCACCCGGGCGCGCTTGTCGTCGTACGGCAGGTCGCCGAGGACGTCCCGCAGGTCGAAGGTGGCGAGGTGGGCGAGTTCCTCGCGGGCGATCATCGCCGTCAACTCGTCGGAGTACTCGTCGATGTGGTCGTCGGGGACGTGGACGAGGTCGCCGAAGATGTGCCCGTCCGAGCAGATCAGGATCCGCGCGCCGGGCTCGTAGTACCCGCCGATCTCCGCGCAGAGCCCGTCGAGGAAGGTGAGCGACAGCCGTTCGCCCTCGTCGGGCAGGTGGCTGAGCACCTTCGCGGGGTTCGGCGACTTGCAGGGGAAGCCGGGCAGGGTGAAGAGGATCGGGTCGCCGGCGGTGATGAAGTCCGTCAACTGGGCCAGCTGGAATGGGAAATGCTCGGGCTTGGCGTCCAGCCCCGGGTCGGAGGCGCGGCGGTGCGGCAGCAGCAGGCCGAGGATCCGGGCGGCGAGCCGTGCGGCGTCCTGCTGGTCGGTGCCGCCCCCGGTGTTCGCGGGCTCCGGCGCGGGCTCCGGTGCGGGCGTGGGCGCAGGTGCGGTGTGGTGGTGGCGGGTGGAAACGGTGCCGGCGGGCGGCATGGTGGTCCTCCGTGGAAGGTGGTGCGGGCGTGGAGCGGACGCCGGGCCGACGTCGGGCGGACGTCGGCGGGCGGGCGCGGCCGCGGGGTGTTCGCAGGGTGGCCGAGGGCCCCGGCTCAGGCGCGCCGGTCGTAGCCGACGGGCAGCCGGTTGACCCCGCGCGCCAGGACGGCGGGGATCCAGGCGAGGGAGTCCAGGTCCTCGTCGGCAGCCTCGGACGGGCGCAGTCCGGGCAGCCGGGTGAGCAGGGTGGCGACGGCGGTCTGGAGTTCGGCCCGGGCCAGGGCGGCGCCGGGGCAGTAGTGGATGCCGTGGCCGAAGGCGAGATGGGCGTTGGGCGTGCGGTCGAGGTCGAGGCGGTCCGCGTCCGGGAACCGCGTCTCGTCCCGGTTGGCGGCGCACAGCGAGACGATCACCGAGTCGCCGGCCGGGACGGTGGTCCCGAACAGGTCTCCGTCCTCGGCGAGGAACCGCCAGGTGGTGAGCTCGAACGCGGCGTCGTGGCGCAGCAGTTCCTCCACCGCGCGGGCCAACAGGCCGGGGTCGTGGGCGGGCCCCTCGGAGAGGGAGTCGCGCAGCCGGGCGAGCTGGTCGGGGTGGCGCAGCAGCGTGATCAGCATGGTGGTGATCTGGTTGGTGACCGGCTCCTGGCCCGCGACCAACAGCTGGAACACCATGGAGTCCAGCTCCTCGCGGCTCAACTCGCCCGCGTCGTGGGCGGCGACGAGCCGGCCCAGCAGGTCGGCGCCGGCCGTGTCCGGGTCGTGCCGGTCGTGGCCATCGGAGGGGTTCCCGGCGCGCTTGTGGGCGACCACGTCGGCGATGTACGTCTGGAGGCCGCGCAGCCGCGCCTCGTACGCCGGGCGGCCCGGATCGTGCGGGCCGACGGGCTGCACGACCTTGCCCCAGTCGCGGTCGAACCGCACCGCCAACTCGGCCGGCAAGCCGATCACTTCGGCGAGCACCCGGAACGGGAAGTGCGCCGCGAAGCCGGCCACCAGGTCGGCGCCGCCGGTCTCGGGCAGTTCGTCGACCAGCGCGTCGGCCAGCTCCTGGAAGCGCGGGCGCAACGACTCCACCCGGCGCGGCGCGAAGGCGTCCAGGACGAGCCGGCGCATCGTGGTGTGCTTGGGCGGGTCCTGGTGCAGCAGGTGGACCTGCAACTGGGAGTGCTGCGGCTCGGGCATGATCGACGCCAGCCTGCGCCAGTTCTCGTTGCCCAGCGCGTGGTTCTTGCCGAACCGGGGGTCGTTGAGGGTCTCGTGGGCGGCCTGGTAGCCGGTGACCAGCCAGGCGTGGATGCCGCTCGGGAACTCCACCCGGTGCACCGGCCCGGCCTCGCGCATCCGCCGGTAGAGCGGGTACGGGTCGCTCTTGTACGCGGGGCCGTACAGCGGTATGGGGTCCGGGAGTTGGTCGTACCCGTACGGGCAGCGCGGTTCGTCCGCCGGGTGGGCCGGCGCCGGATCGTGGACGGTGTCGGTCATCTGCGGTGTTCCTCCGGTGGTGCGGGCATGGCGGGGTGCGGGCTCTCGGGCTTGGGCTCTGGGGTACGGGCTCTGGGCATGCGGGCGTTGGGAGTTGGGGAGGCGCGGTCCGGCAGGCTCAGGTCCGTGGGCGGCGGTGCAGGGCGAGCAGTGCCACGGCCGTCGCCGCGACCAGGGCGGCCAGGGCGATGCCCGTCCGGGTGCCGGTGGTGGCGCGGTCGCCGGCCAGCGCGGCGGCGCCGGCCAGGGCCGGGCCGAGGGCGAAGCCCAGGCTGCGGGCCAGTTGGACGGCGGAGCCTGCGGTGGCGAGCTTCCCGGGGGGCGAGGCGGTCATCACCAGGGCCTGGGTGGGGCCGCCGTTGAGGCCCATCCCGACACCGGCCAGGGCGAGCCGCCAGGCGATGTCGGCGGCGGACCAGCCGGTGTCCAGCGGGACGAGCAGCGCCAGGCCGAGGGTGGTGACGGCGGCGCCGGCGAGCGCGGTCGGGCGGGCGCCCCAGCGGTCGGCCAGCCGTCCGCCGACCCGGCCGGCCAGCACCATGCCGAGCGGGAAGGCCAGCATGGTGAGCGCGGTGGCGGTGGCGCTCTCGCCGCCCGGACCGCGCAGGTGCTGGGCGAGCAGGTAGTGGCAGGCCGCGAAGCCGGCGGCGAGGGCCAGCACCGACGCGTTGACCCCGACGGTTCCGGCGGCCCGCAGCACCTCGGCGACCGGCCTGCCCCCGGGGCGGCGCAGCCAGACCAGCACCAGAGGGGCGGCGGGCAGCGCCAGCAGCAGCCACAGCGGCGCCTCCGGGGCCAGGGTCAGCGAGAGCAGCACGGCGGCGACGGCCGCGCCTATCAGGGCGGCGTCGCCGAGCGACGCCCGGTCGGGCGGGCGCAGGCGGCCCCGCCGCGGGGCAAACCGGCGCACGATCAGCACGGCGGCCAGGCAGACCGGCAGCTTGATCAGGAAGACCGCCCGCCAGCCGAAGTGGTCCAGTAGCAGGCCGCCGATGACCGGCCCGGTGGCGGCGCCGAGCGGGCCGAGCGTCGCCGGGATGCTCATCGCCCGTCCGCGCGATTCGGGGCGGACGGAGGTGGCGGCCAACACCGGCATCAGGACGAACAGCACCGCGCCGAAGGCGCCCTGGAGCAGTCGGGCGGCGATCAGCCAGCCCGCCCAGGGGGCGAGGGAGGCCAGCACGCTGCACGCGGCGAAGCAGCTGACGGCGAGCAGCAGCGCCGAGCGGGTGCCCACCTGGTCCAGCCAGCGCCCGGCGGGCAAGAGGAGTGCCACCAGCGGGAGTTGGTAGCCGATGGTGGCCCACTGGGCGACCCCGGCGGACACGTGCAGGCTGGCCGAGATGTCGGTGAGGGCCAGGTTGACCACGTTCATGTCGAGCATCGCGACGAACGAGAGCAGCCCGGCGGCCACGACCAGGATCCACCGGTCTGCCGGTTCGGCCTGACTGTTCATCAACGTGGCGGCGGTCAGCGGCTGTTGCGCTGCCATGAAGTCCCTCCGTTGCCCGACTGCTGTCCCGGACACCGCCTCGGCGGCGGGGTCCGGTACAGCAGTCGGAGGCGCGGGGGCTCCAGTTCCGAACATGTGAAGGAATTTTCGGACGGACAGACGGACAGACGGACAGACGGACAGACGGACGGACAGACGGACAGACGGACGGACAGGCGGGGGTGGCGGGCGGCGGACAGATGACGACCGACAACTAACAACTAACAGATAACAGATTTCGAAATCTGTTATCTGTTAGTTGTCATCTGTTACCCGGCGCCAGCCACCTGCCGTCCGTCCGCTCAGCAGGCCGCTGCGAGTTCCCCGCCCTCGGCCGCGCGGAGCCGGGCTATCAGTTCCTCCCGGGCGCGGGCGACGCGGGAGCGCACGGTGCCGATCGGGCAGCCGGCGACCTCGGCCGCCTCGGCGTAGCTCAGGCCGACCATCTGGGTGAGGACGAAGGCCTCCCGCCGCTGGGCGGGCACCCGGTCGAGCAGGTCCCCGAGCGCGACGCCGTCCTCGAACCCGGCCGCCGGTTCGGCTCCCTGTCGCTCCGCCGCCTCCTGCCAGTCCGGCAGCGCCGCGCAGCGCGGTCGGGCGGCGGCCGTCCGGTACCGGTCGATCACCGTGCGCCGGGCGATCGACAGCAGCCAGGTGCGGGCCGAGGAGCGGCCGGCGAACGCGGGCAGGCCGCGCAGCGCGCGCAGGAAGGTCTCCTGTGCGAGGTCGTCGGCGGACTGGACGTCGGTGAGGTGGGCGACGAACCGCCAGACGTCCCGCTGGGTGGCGCGGACGAAGGCCTCGACGTCCGGGGCCCGGCCCGCGCGGGCGGTCAGCGCGAGCGCGGTGAGCTGCTCGTCATCCACGGTGGCCTCCCACCCGGCCGGTCTCGCCGTGAGGGCAGTGCGGGACCATGGTCGTATGAGATGCGCGCAGTTCCGTACCGCCCTGTCGGCCCGGCTCGACGGCGAACCGACCGGACTGTCGGGTGGCCGGTTGGACGGGCACGTCGCGCGCTGCGCCGGTTGCCGTGCGTGGCTGGAGCGGGCCGAGCAACTGCGCGGCCGCGTCCGGGCGAGCGCCGCCGCCGGTCCGTCGGACGAGTGGTCGGCCCGTTTGCTGGACGGACTCGGCGTGCGGGGGCTCGGGGGCGGTCAGGCTCCGGACGGGCCGGAGGCCGTGGAGCGGTAGGACGGTGGCGCCGGTCCAAGCCGGTGCGCCGTCGTAGTCAGGCATGCGAAGGTCCTGAGGGGAGGGCTGGGAGCGGCGCCACCCGAGGCGGCGCCGCCGGCGTCCATGGGACTTCCGCGCGGCCCGCGGCGCCTCCACGGAGGAGACGGCGGGCAGGCGCGGGCCCGGGCCCTGGCGGCACGGCGGCGAAAGCACGGCCGAGCGGCAGGGCGACCTGCCCGCCGAGCGAACCCCGTGGGCCCTACGGTCCCCGGCGGCGGTGGGCTGCCGGGGGCGGTAGGCGCAGGAGTGGGGACGGCGGGCGCGTCAGCAGGCGCGGGCGAGCGCCGGCGGGCCGCGCCGGACCACGGCATGGGTGAGCAGCACCGACCGGGATGGCCGGGTCCGGCCGCCGGTGGGCCGGGGTGCAGCCGGCGGGCGGTAGCCGAAGGGGCGCGCGAACAGAGCCAGCAGCGGGAGCACCAGCACTCCCGCGACCACGGTGCCGAGCGCGCCGAGCAGGTCGAAGAGCCGGACCAGCGCGGCGTCACCGCGCCACAGCAGCAGCGCGCAGGCCAGCGCGGCGAGCGCGTGGGCGGCGATCATCCCGAAGGACATCCCGTGCGCCATGTCGTGTGCCATGCCGTGTGCCGTCCCGGAGGGCATCCCGTGTGCGGCGGGTGCTCCGGAGAGGCCCGACGTACCCGGCATGCCGGGCATCCCCGCCATCCCGGCCGCGTCCAGCGCCGTCCCATCGGCCGCAGCCGAAGTCGAAGCCGAAGCCGAAGCGGACGCGGAGACCGGCGCGGACGTGGATACCGATACCGGAGCGGAAACCACACCCGCCGCCGTCCCGTGGTGCATGCCCGCCATGGTGTGCAGGCCGTTGGCGGCGGGCGGGACGTCCGGGTCGAGGCCCGCCATCCGGGCCAGCTCGACGGGGGAGAGCCCGCCGGGGATCCGCTCGGGGTTGCAGAGCAGCAGCGCGGCCCAGTCCGTGGTGGCGAGCCGGCCGAGACCGCCGCCTCCCCGGCCGAGCGCCGCGGCCTGTTCGAACAGCAGGTGCAGCGCGCTCTGGGCCGCGACCATCCAGGCGCTGATCGCGCCGAGCCCGCGCCGTTTGCCGGCGAGCAGCCAGGTCAGACCGAGGACGGCCCCGAACGCGCCGATCAGCACCGGTGGTGAGACCCCGGCTCCGGCCATGGCGACGTGCGCCGCGGCGGCCAGCGCCACGCACAGCGCGGCGAAGACCACGGCGCGCAGCAGGCGGATCCGGTCGGTCATCACGATGGCACTCATCGTCGCACCCGCCCCGCCCGGCCCGGACCGCACCCTCCGGTATTGGCCGGTTCCACCCCGTGAGACCATGCCCGGCCCCGTGCCTCCGTGTGTCGAGAGTCCGGCCCGGCCGCCGCACCAACCCGTTCGTACGACCATCGACGCGGTTTGACATCACCCCCCGCTTGCTCACTAAATGTGCACACCCCGGTACCGATAGTGGCTGCCGGGTGGACGCCGAACGCGAAGCAGGAGGCCCGGCCATGGAGACCTCGACCGGCTTGGCGGCCCCCGCCGCCGACCTCGCCGACCCCCGCTTCTGGCAGCTGCCCGCCCCCGCCCGCGCGGCCGCCTTCGCCGAACTGCGCCGACGCCCCGCGCCGGTGTTCTTCGGCGATCCCGCCACCGGCCGGGGCTTCCACGCGCTGGTCCGCCACGCCGACGTGGTCGAGGCCAGCCGGACCCCCGCGGTGTTCCTCAGCGGCCCCGGCGTCACCACCCCGGAACCGCCCCGCTGGGTCCGGCTGGTGTTCGGCGACTCGATGGTCAACCTCGACGACCCCCGGCACGCCCAACTGCGCAGGATCGTCTCGCGAGCCTTCACCCCCCGGCTGCTCGGCCAGGTCGAGGAGGACATCCGCCGCGTCGCCACCCGCCTGGTCGACGACGTCGAGCGGCGGCGGCCGGAGGACTTCGTCACCTCCGTGGCCGCCGAGCTCCCCTTCCAGGTGATCTGCACCATGATGGGGATCCCGGAACATCCGCGCCGAATGATCCTGGACCAGGTCAACCACGCCTCCGAGAACATCGGCGTGGCCCGCCCGCTGCGCCGCCGGATCCGGATGCCCGGGCGCGGGCTGCTGGCGCTGGCCCGCATGCAGGGCATGGTCGCCTCGATCGGTCGTGAGCGCCGCCGCCGGCCCACCGAGGACCTGATCTCCGCCCTGGTCACCGCCGACGTGGACGGCCGCCGGCTCACCGGACGCGAACTCGGCGCGTTCTTCTCCCTGCTGCTGGTCGCCGGTGTGGAGACGACCCGCAACGCGCTCGCCCACGGCCTGCACCTGCTGACCGCGCACCCGGAGCAGCGCGCCCTGCTGCTCGCGGACCTCGACAGGGGGCTCGGCGGTGCGGTCGACGAGATCATCCGCCACGCCACGCCGATCATCCACTTCCGCCGGACCCTCGCCGTCGACCACGAGCTCGGCGGCCCCGGGGGCCCGCTGCTGCGTGCGGGGGAGAAGGTCGCCCTGTTCTTCGGCTCGGCCAACCGGGACGAGACGGTCTTCCCCGACCCGGACGCGTTCGACATCACCCGCACGCCCAACCCCCACCTCGGCTTCGGCGGCGGAGGGCCGCACTACTGCATCGGGGCGCACCTGGCCCGGCAGGAGATGAAGGTGCTGTTCCGCGAGCTGTTCGCCCGGCTGCCCGAGGTGCGGTCGGTCGGCGAGCCGGACATCGTGCCGTCCAACTTCGACCACCGGGTCCGGTCGCTGCGCTTCACGTTCTGAACTCTCCGAGCCCTCCGAACCTCCGAGCCCTCCGAGCCCTCCGAGTCTCCGGACCCCCTGAACTGTGCCTGGCCCGGCCGTTGGCCCTATCCGACCGGTTCCCAGACCGCGTGGTCGTGCGCGAACAGAATCCGGCGCGGCCCGTACTCCGCCACCCGGTCCAGCCAGGCCCGGTAACCGGGCAGCGGCGCGGCCACGCCCTCGCGCGACGCCCGCCGGGAGAGCACCGCCTGGCCGTACTCGGACGCGAAGTCGTACGCCTGCCCGGCCAGCATCACCGCGCCGCCGCCGGGCCGCTCGACCACCAGTGACTGGTGGCCGCCGGTGTGCCCGGGCGTGGGCAGCACCCGTACGCCCGGCCAGACCTCCGTCTCGCCGTCCAGTTCGCGGTAGTCGGCGCCGGGGAAGTCGACCAGCGCGTCGATGGTGTACGCGCCGCGCCGGGCGGCGGCCAGTTCGGCAGCCTGGACGAGGACGGGCGTGCCGGCGAGCAGCGGATTGCCGCCGCAGTGGTCGAAGTGGAGGTGGCAGTTGACCACCAGGTCGATGTCGGCGCAGGCGACGCCGACGGCCGCGAGCGCCTCCGTCAGCGGGCGGCGGACCGGGCGGTAGTGTGCTTCGGTCTCGGGCTCGCCTGCGCCGATCCCGGTGTCGAACAGCAGCAGCCCCTCCGGGCGGCGGACGAGGTACGCGAGGACCGGCTCCACCCGCGGCTCCGGGCCGCCCACCTCGGACGCAGGCCGGACGAAGTACCCGAGATCGAGGCGGCGGACCGCGTGCATGGAGCTCCCCTTGTCGCGCTGTCCCCCGTACGGGCGGCCGCGGCGGCCCCCGTTCGCAGCCTACCCGCCGATCGGCAGCCCCCGGTCGGCCTTCACCTGCTTCATCGTCAGATGCGAGTTGACCTGCGCGATCCCCGGCAGGCCCGAGAGCACGTCGGTGATGAAGCGCTCGTACGCGGCGATGTCGGCCACCGCGATGCGCAGCAGGTAGTCGGGTTCCCCGAAGAGGCGGTGCGCCTCCACCACTTCCGGCAGCTCCGCCACCCGGCGTTCGAACTCGGCGACCGTCACCTGATCCTCGTGACGCATGGTGATCGTGACGAACGGTTGGAAGCCGCGTCCGACCGCTGTGCCGTCCAGGAGCGCTCGGTAGCCGCGGATCACGCCGTCCTGCTCCAGTTGTCGGACCCGGCGCAGGCAGGGAGAGGGGGTGAGGTCCACCCGGGCGGCCAGGTCGGCGTTGGTCAGGCGGCCGTCCTGCTGGAGCTCGCGGAGGATTCTGCGGTCGATTCGGTCCATGGCGCAACATTCTGCCAAAAGGCGGGCCGGACCAGCAGGAAGTGGCCATCGCGTGCCAGGGCTATCCGGCTACCTTCAGTGACCGAACGCACCGGACAGGTGCCGCGAGGATCACCGGACCAACGGCCGGGACCCGCCCGAACGAGCACGACAGGTCACCGCCACCCATGGACACCCACGCCCTCCTCCTCTTCCTCGGAGTCGACCTGCTGCTGGTCTGCACACCGGGGCCCGACTGGCTCTACATCGCCGCCCGAGGCCTCGGCCAGGGTCGGCGCGCCGCCTTCATCGCGGTCGGCGGCGTCTGCGCCGGCTACGCCGTCCACACCCTGCTCTCCAGCGCCGGCCTGGCCGCCGCGCTGCGTGCCGTCCCCGCCGCCCTGCCCGTCCTGCGCCTCACCGGCGCCGCGTACCTGCTGGTGCTGGCCGTCACCATGCTGCTCGCGCTGCGCAAGGGCGGCGGCGCCACGGCCCTCACCGCGCCCAAGCCGCAGCCCACCGCGACCGTGCTGCGCCAGAGCATGCTGACCGCCCTGCTCAACCCCAAGGGGCTGCTGCTCTACCTCTCCCTGGTGCCGCAGTTCGTCGAGCCGGGCGCCGCGCTGCCGGTCGGCGGGCAGGTGCTCGCCCTCGGCTCGCTCAACGTGCTGGCCTGTGCCGTCGTGTACGGGCTGGTCGCGCACGCCAGCGGACGCCTGGGCGGCCGGCTCGGCGGCACCCCGCGTGCGGCGCGCCGGATGACCCTGGTCTCGGCGGTGCTGCTGATGCTGGTGGCGGGCGTCACGGCGAGCGCCTGAGAACGGGAGCACAATGCCGGGCATGACAGAGCGTCCGACCTTCCCCGGCACCTGGCCCGCCGATCAGCCCGCGTCCACCGATCGGCCCGCGTCCACCGATCAGCCTGCGTCTGGCGATCAGCCCGCGTCCACCGAACAGCCCGCCGCCGGAGGGGAACCTGCGGACCGGCCCACCGCCGACCTCTGGGCCGCCCTCGGCGGATCGGCCGAGCTGCTGGGGCGGGTCTCCTTCCACGGCCCCGGCGACGTCCTGGCCTCCGGCCTGCCGGTGCGCAGGCTCGCCCGGGCCACCGTGGCCGCCTGCTCGCTGGCCGCCGCCGAACTCGCCGCCCACCGCGCCGGCGGCCCGGTCCCCGCCGTCCGGGTGGACCAGGGCGCCGTCGCCACGGCCTTCGTCAGCGAACGCCACCTGACCGTCGACGGCCGCACGCCCGTCAGCTTCGCCCCGCACTCCGGCTTCTGGCGCGCCGCCGACGGCTGGGTCCGCACCCACGCCAACTACCCGCACCACCGCACCCGGCTGCTCGCCGCCCTCGACCTGCCCGCCGACGCCGGGCCCGAAATGCTCGCCAAGCTGCTGGGCGAACTGCCGGCGGAGCAGTTCCAGGAGCGGGCGTTCGAAGCGGGGGCGCTCGCCGTAGCCGTCGCGCCGGTGAGTGCCACCGCGCACCCCCTGGTGGAGAGCCGGGTGACCGGCACCGCGTCCGTCCGCCCGCTCGGCGACGCCGGCCCCGAGCGGCCCGCCGCCGGGATCCGCGTCCTCGACCTCACCCGGGTCATCGCCGGCCCGGTCGCCACCCGCACCCTCGCCCTGCTGGGCGCCGACGTCCTGCGCGTCGACTCGCCCCACCTCCCCGAGGCCGACGACGCCCACGCCGACACCGGCTTCGGCAAGCGCTCCACCCGCCTCGACCTCACCGATCCCGCCGACCGCGCCGTCTTCGACGGCCTGCTCGCCACCGCCGACGTCCTCGTCACCGGCTACCGCCCCGGAGCCCTCGACGCGCACGGCCTCGCCCCCGACGCACTGTCGGCCCGCCACCCCGGCCTGATCGTCGCGCAGCTCTGCGCCTGGGGCTGGACCGGCCCCTGGGCCGGCCGGCGCGGCTTCGACAGCCTCGTCCAGGCCGGCGTCGGCATCGCCGCCCACGAGGCCGGCCCCGACGGCCGCCCGGGCGTACTGCCCGCCCAGGCCCTCGACCACGGCACCGGCTACCTCGTCGCCGCCGCCGTCCTGCGCGCCCTCACCGAGCAGCGCACCGGCCGGCCCGGCGGCCGGCACCTGCGGTTCTCCCTCGCCGGTACGGCCTCGTGGCTGCTGCACGGCATCCCGCCCGAGGCGCCCGCCCCTGCTGCCCCGGCGGACGGCGCTCCGGCGGACGGTGCTCCGGACACCGGGGCGTACGACCCGGCCCGGTGGCTCGCCGAGACCGACTCCGCCTACGGACGGCTGCGCCACGCCCTGCCGCCCATCGCCTACACCGGCGCGCCCACCGACTGGTCCCGCCCGCCGGGGCGCTGGGGGACGGACGCGCCGGTCTGGCTCTGAGGACGCCGCGCAACCGCCGCCCCGGCCAGCGATGTCACAGGCAGCTGACAGCATCGACGCATGACTGCACACGCCACCGACTACACCTGGTTCGAGCAGCGCTACCCCATCCCCGGGGCGGCCCACTGCCTGACGCTGGTCGAGGGGATCACCGCCGACGAACTGCTGCGCCGCTTCGGCGCCCTGCCCGGTCGGGAGGTCACCGGCCTGGACGCCGTGGTCGCCGCCTGGGAGACCTTCGACGACGGGGAGGACGAGGAGGCGGAGGCCCGGATCGAGCCGGAGGACGACCGGCTGCTCGTCGCCGTCACCGAACTCGACGGGTGGGCCGTCGTCGTCGAGGTCTTCGGCTATCTCGGCAGCCTGCCCGACGTCATCCGCCGCCTCGCCGACGGCACCCGGCTGGTCTCGCACTTCCGGAACGCCGTCGCGGTGGACCACTTCAACTGGTGGGAGCAGGGCAGCTGCCGGCTCCAGTTCGAGCCGCTGTTCCCCACCCAGCGGCACGGTTCGGACGCCGACGCCCCCGGTGTCCCCGCGCTGCTGACGGCCTGCGGCTTCCAGCTCGACGGGGAGGGTCACGACCTGCACACCGAGGCCGCGTTCGCGCTGGCCGAGCGGCTGACGGACGTCCGGCTCACACCGGAACGGCTGGAGGCCGCCACGTTCCGGATCGGCTACGCGCCGACGCGCTAGCTGTTCTGTCCCGTGAGGTTGGAGATGCGGAGTGAGACCCGTGGAGCCAGACCCTTGAAGTCAGGCCGTGGAGTCAGGCCCGTGGAGTCAGACCCCCGCCGGGATCTGCTTGGCCCGGCCGCGCATCTGGAGGGCCGTCACGATCTCGATCAGTCCGAGGATCACCAGCCAACAGCCGGCCAGGACGGCCAACGCGGCGATCGAACCGACCGGCCAGACCAGCAGCAGCACACCGGCCACCGTGTTGGCCACGCCTGCGAAGGCCTGCCAGCCACGGGCCGGCATCGCCGGGTCGGAGACCGCGGCGGCGAGCTGGGTGATGCCCCGGAACAGCCAGCCGATGCCGATCCAGATCGCCAGCAGGAGCAGCGACTGCGCCGCGCTTCGGAAGCAGAGCAGCCCCAGCAGGACGCAGATCGCCCCGCTGATGAAGGCCAGCACCCGCAGTGCGGTGGTCGCGTGGGTGCCGAACGCGGCGATCAGCTGCACGATGCCGATGACCAGCAGGTAGAGGCCGAACAGCACGCCCACCACCAGCAGGGTCTCCTTCGGCCAGACGAAGACGACGATTCCGAGGGCCAGCGAGACGATTCCGGCGAGCAGCAGGACCTGCCAGGCGGCCTTGGCGAGTTGGCCGAGCGGACCCTGGACCGGGGAACCGTCGGGGGTGATGATCGGGGAAACCACGGTGGTGTACTCCTCGGGGCCGGGGACGGGCAGGGGCCGAACCCCAGCCTGGCCGGGCCACCGTCGACCGGCGCGTCGGGTACGGCCGTTCGGGGGACGGAGACAAGGGAGGGGGGAGAGGAAGCGGAGGGGGACGGAAGGGGGATGGGAGAGGGCGTGCGGAGGAGACGAATGTTCGATGGAGTGGCTCCGGTGGCCTTCCGGTCGCCGGAACGACACCGTCCGGCCACCTGCCGTCGATATCATCCGGCGGTATGACTTCTGAAGGGTGGGGGACCCGTTCGGTCGAGCCGGTCAGTCAGCACTACATCGTCTGCGGGGGCAACGCACTGGCCCACCGACTGGTCCTGGAACTCGTCGAGCACTACGAGGTCCCGGTCGTCGTCCTGGTCGCCGATCGCACCCGCGACCACGCGCCGCAGATCGAGCAACTCCCCGGCGTCGCCGCTGTCGTCGAGTACGCCAGCATCACCGACGAGGCGCTGCGCGAGGTGTCGATCGACACCGCCCGCGGCCTCGCCCTCGTCGAGGGCAGCGACCAGGACAACATCCACGCCGCGCTCAGCGCCCAAGGCCACAACCCGGACCTCCGGATCGTGCTCCGGATGTTCAACCAGCGCCTCGGTGAGAACATCGAACGGCTGCTCAGGAACGGTGCCGCGCTCTCCGGTTCCGCCACCGCCGCACCCGCCTTCGCCGCGGCGGCGCTCGGGCGGCCCAACTCGGTCGAGATCGGCGGACGCTTCCTGCACATCGCCTTCGACGAGGCCATCACCTCCGACCGGATCTGCGTGGTCGCCGACCACATCGACCGCCAGGACCTCAGCAAGATCCGCCTGCTGCCCGAACAGCGCGGCGACTCGGCCGACTTCGTCCGGCTCGCCAGCGAGTTCGGCGACGACGGGCCGGTCCGCCCCGGTGGCGTCCGCCGCGAAGCGGAACCGGAGCCGGCGCCCGAGGAGGAGCCGGACGGCGTGGCCGCCCTCCAAGCGCTGCGCATCGAACCCAGGGAACCGATCAGCTGGGCGCGGCGGGCGCGTTGGCGGCTGCTCGACATGATGCGCTTCTTCACCAGCGCCCGGATGCGGCTGGTGCTGCTCACCGCCCTCGCCGCGGTGCTGATGGCCTTCGGCGTGCTCTGGTACCTGAACCGGAACTTCGGCTGGACCCTCTACATCTCGCTGCTCGACCTCGCGGGCGCCGCCCAGCCCGACCAACTCGCCGACATCGCCGCCGGGACCGGGACGGGCGGACTGTGGCAGCGGGTGGCGCAGGTGGTGATCACCATCTGCGGGATCACCTTCGCCCCGGTCGCCACCGCCATCGCGGTCGAGGTGCTCGGCTCCGGGCGGCGCGGGCAGCCCCGCAACCCCGGGGCCGGCACCCGGGACCACGTGATCGTCGTCGGCCTCGGCAACGTCGGCACCCGGGTCGCGGCCCAACTGCACGAACTGGGCGTGCCGGTGGTCTGCATGGAGCGTGACCCGCAGGCCCGGGGCATCGCCGCCGCCCGGGCGCTCGGCATCCCGGTGGTCCTGGGCGACGGCCCGTTCGAGGAGCAGTTGCGTCGCGCCCGGTTGAAGCACAGCCGGGCGCTGGTCGCGGTCAGCGGCGACGACGCCACCAACCTGGAGGCGGCCCTGGAGGCGCGCCACGGGAATCCCGAAGTCCGTGTGGTGGTCCGGCTGTTCGACGACAACTTCGCCGGGCACTTCTACGCGACGCTGGACAACGCGGCCTCGCGTTCGGTCTCGTACCTGGCCGCACCCGCCTTCGCCGCCGCCCTGATGGGGCGCGAGGTGCGCGGGATGCTGTCGGTGTTCCGACACGTGCTGCTGATCGCCGAGTTGACGGTCGAGGACGGCAGCGGGCTGATCGGCATGAACCGGCACGACCTGGAGGACCCGGGCGGCGTCCGGGTGATCGCCGTCCGGTTCGCCCGCAGTGCGCAGTTGCAGTGGAACTTTCCCGACCGCACCCGGCGCCTCACCCCGGGCGACCAGATCGTGGTCGCCGCCACCCGTAGCGGGCTCGCCCGGCTCAACACGGCGCTGGTGGACGAGGTGTGACGGCGGCTGACGCATAACACCTGACAGATAACAGCTAACAGATTTCAGATGACGAAATCTGTTAGCTGTTATCTGTTACTTGTCAGCTGTTACCTGTCAGCCGTAAGCCGTAAGCCGTAAGCCGTAAGCGGCCAGGTCACCGGTTGGTGAAGGACGGCGGGCGCTTCTCCGCGAACGCCGCCATGCCCTCCTTCTGGTCCGCCGTGGCGAACGCCGCGTGGAACAGCCGACGCTCGAAGCGGACGCCCTCGGCGAGGGTCGTCTCGAAGGCGCGGTTGACGCTCTCCTTCAGCATGACCGCCGCCGGGGTGGACATCGCCGCGACGGTCTCGGCCACCGTCAGGGCCTCGGCCAGCAGCTGGTCCGCCGGGACGATCCGGGAGACCAGGCCGGCCCGCTCGGCCTCCTCGGCGCCCATCATCCGGCCGGTCAGGCACAGTTCCATCGCCTTCGCCTTGCCGACCGCCCGGGTCAGCCGCTGCGAACCGCCGATGCCCGGGATGACACCGAGCTTGATCTCCGGCTGCCCGAACTTCGCAGTGTCCGCCGCCAGCAGGATGTCGCACAGCATCGCCAGCTCGCAGCCGCCGCCCAGCGCGAACCCGGCCACCGCCGCCACGACCGGCTTGCGCAGCGCGCCGAGCCGGTCCCAGGGGCCCAGCCAGTCGTCCAGGTAGACGTCCGGGAACCGGTTGCCCTGCATCTCCTTGATGTCGGCGCCGGCCGCGAACGCCTTCTCCGAGCCGGTGATCACCAGACAGCCGATCTCCGGGTCCCGGTCGAAGGCGGTCGCGGCCGCGACCACCTCGTTCATCAGCTGGGTGTTCAGCGCGTTGAGCGCCTTCGGCCGGTTGAGCGTGATCAGCCCCACCCGGCCCTTGCGCTCGACCAGGATCGTCTCGTAGGTCTCGGTCTCGGTCATCGCCGTTGACTCCCATTCCGCTGCTCGGCGCCGCGCGGGCGCGCCCTGACCATCCAACGATCTACGACGCGCCCCGCCTCGCGCCAGTCTTGGTATGCGAGATGGTCGTCACGGGCCCGGCTCCCCGCTGCGGAGCCGGGGCCCAGGGCTCCGGACACGGGGCTCCGGACGCGGGGAGTCAGGGGTCAGAAGCGGACCCCGTAGCGCTCGGCCGCCTGCCGGACGGTCTCCGCCTTGACCTCGCCCCGGCGCGCCAGCGCGGCCAGCGCCGCCACCGCGACCGACTGGGCGTCCACGCCGAAGTGCCGCCGTGCCGCGTCCCGGCTGTCGGAGAGGCCGAAGCCGTCCGTGCCCAGCGACGTCCAGTCCTGCTCCACCCACGGGCGGATCTGGTCCGGTACCGCGCGCATCCAGTCGCTGACCGCCAGCACCGGCCCGGGCGCCCCTGCCAGTGCCCGCGTCACGTAGGGGACGCGCGCCGCCGCGCCCGTACCGGCCGCCGCCTGCACCAGGTTGGCCGCGTCGCAGTCCAGCGCCTCCCGGCGCAGCTCCGTCCAGGAGGGTGCCGACCAGACGTCCGCCGCCACGCCCCAGTCCTCGCCGAGCAGTTGCTGGGCGGCGAGCGCCCAGCGCACGGCGGTGCCCGAGGCGAGCAGTTGGAGCCGCGGCGCGTCGCCGCCCGGCGAGGGCTCCGCCGGGCGGTAGCAGTACAGCCCGCGCAGGATGCCGTCGGTGACGTCAGCGACGGCAGTAACGTCGGTGACATCCGTGCCGGTCGGCAGCGGCGGCTGTGGCAGCGCCTCGTTGTAGACGGTCAGGTAGTAGAACACGTCCTCGCCGTGCGGGTGTTGGGGGCTGCTGCCGTACATCCGGCGCAGGCCCTCGCGGACGATCACCGCGACCTCGTACCCGAAGGCGGGGTCGTAGGACAGTGCCGCCGGGTTGGTGGAGGCGATCAACTGCGAGTGGCCGTCGGCGTGTTGCAGGCCCTCGCCGGTCATCGTGGTGCGTCCGGCGGTGGCGCCGATCAGGAAGCCTCGGCCCAACTGGTCGGCCAGAGCCCACATCTGGTCGGCGGTGCGCTGCCAGCCGAACATCGAGTAGAAGATGTAGAACGGGATCACCGGCTCGCCATGGGTGGCGTACGCGGTCGCGGCGGCGGTCAGCGAGGCCATCGAACCGGCCTCCGTGATGCCCTCGTTGAGGATCTGGCCGGTCGCCGACTCCTTGTAGTGGAGCAGCTGGTCGCGGTCGACCGGGTCGTAGGTCTGCCCCAGCGGCGAGTAGATGCCGGCGCTCGGGAAGAGCGACTCCATGCCGAAGGTGCGTGCTTCGTCCGGGACGATCGGCACCCAGCGGTGGCCGGTGGCCTTGTCCCGCATCAGGTCCTTGACCAGCCGGACGAACGCCATGGTGGTCGCGATCTCCTGCGTGCCGGAGCCCTTGAGTAGCGTCTCGAAGGGTTTCGCGGGCAGCTCGGGCAGCGGGGTGAAGCGCACCCGGCGGGCGGGCGCGGGGCCGCCCAGCGCGGCGCGCCGCTCCCGGAGGTAGCGGGCCTCCGGGGAGTCCGGGCCCGGGTGCGCGTACGGGACCAGCTCGCCGGTCAGGGCGCTGTCGGGAATGGGGAGTTCGAGCAGGTCGCGCATCGCCCGGAACTCCGCCCCGGAGAGCTTCTTCATCTGGTGGTTGGCGTTGCGGGCCTCGAAGCCGCGGCCGAGCGTCCAGCCCTTGACCGTCTGCACCAGCACCACCGTGGGGGCGCCCCGATGCTCCAGCGCCGCCCGGTAGGCGGCGTACACCTTGCGCGGTTCGTGTCCGGCCCGGGAGGTCGCGACGATCTCCAACAGTCGCTGGTCGTCCACGATTTCGGCGATCGCCTGGAGTTCGGGCGCGGCCTGGAACAGGTGCTCGCGGACGTAGCGGGCGTCGGAGGCGGCGTAGGTCTGGAACTGTCCGTCCGGCACCGCGCCGAGCCGGCGCACCAGCGCGCCCGTGGTGTCGCGGGCCAGGAGGTCGTCCCAGGCTTCGCCCCACAGCGACTTGACGACGTTCCAGCCGGCGGCGCGGAACTGGCGCTCCAGCTCCTGGACGATCTTGCCGTTGCCGCGCACCGGTCCGTCCAGGCGCTGGAGGTTGCAGTTGACCACGAAGGTGAGGTTGTCCAGCCCCTCGCGGGCGGCGAGGGCGAGCGCGGCGGTCGACTCCGGCTCGTCCATCTCCCCGTCGCCGAGGAGCGCCCAGACGTGCGAGCCGGAGGTGTCCTTGATGCCGCGCGCGGTCAAGTACCGGTTGAACCGGGCCTGGTGGATGGCCGACAGCGGTCCGAGGCCCATGGACACGGTCGGGAACTCCCAGAACCACGGCAGTCGGCGCGGGTGCGGGTACGAGGGCAGGCCGTCGCCGCCGGCCTCCTGCCGGAAGCGGTCCAACTGGGCCTCGCCGATGCGCCCTTCGAGGAAGGCGCGGGCGTAGACGCCGGGCGCGGCGTGGCCCTGGACGTACAGCTGGTCGCCGGAGCCGTCGGCCTCCTTGCCGCGGAAGAAGTGCTGGAAGCCGACCTCGTACAGCCAGGCGGCGGACGCGTACGTGGCCATGTGCCCGCCGAGGCCGCCGCGGTGGTTGCCCCTGGTCACCATGGCGGCGGCGTTCCAGCGGTTCCAGGCGGTGATCCGCCGCTCCATCGCCTCGTCGCCGGGGAACTCGGGCTCGGCGCCGGTCGGGATGGTGTTGACGTACGGGGTGTCCAGGAGCGGTGGGACGTCGAGCCGGCGCAGTTCGGCGTGTTCGACGAGGCGGCGCAGCAGGTGGGCGGCGCGGTGCGCTCCGCCGAAGTCGCGGGCGGCGTCCAGGGAGGCGCGCCACTCCGCGACCTCTTCGGGGTCGTGGTCGGGAAGCTGGTCGAGCTGGGACACGGATGGTTCCCCTTTGCCGGTGCTTCAGAGTGCCGATTCCGGGATGCGGAATAGCATTTCTCTCCATGGAAGGTCTCTATGGACGGTAGGGAGTGGTCCGGCGGCGCGTCAACCGCTACTGGAGGGTAATGTGAGCGATGATCGATCATCTTTGTGCGAACCATAATGCCGCACCGGGACCCCGCCCGGATCCGCTCAGGCGGAGCGGTCGGCGTACTCCAGGACGTGTTCCGCCAACAGCCGCCCGACCTCCGGATCCCGCCGCCGGAAGGCGTCGATCAGCGGAGCGTGGTCGGCCGCGTTCTCGTGCAGCTCCGGGCGGACCCGGTGCAGCGACAGCACCGTCCACACCTCCACGCCCAGCCCCTCCCAGGTTCGCAGCAGTGCCCCGTTGGCGGCGGCGGCCACGATCTCGCGGTGGAAGGCCACGCCGTGCCGGGCCTGCCCGAGCGCGTCACCCGCCCCGGCCGCCGCCGCCATCCGTTCCGCGTGCCGCTCCAGGGCAGCGGTGTCCCCGGCCAGGCGGACGACCGCCGCCTCGGCGGCCAGCCGCTCCAGGGCGGCCCGCACCTGGTAGACCTCGCGCAGTTCGGCCGGGCTGATCTCGCGCACCCGCACGCCCCGGTTGGGCTCGGCGTCGAGCAGCCCGAGCGACTGCAGTGAGCGCAGCGCCTCGCGCACCGGCGCCTGGCTGACGTTCAACTCGGCGGCCAGGCGCCGTTCCACGATCCGGTCGCCGGGCTGCCAGCGCCCGTTCAGCAGGCCCTCCAGCAGCAGTCCGCGCACCTGCTCGCCGAGCGGCACCCGGGACAGCGGGTCGGCGTCCCCGGCGGGCGGCAGCGGGATCGGGCGGGTCATGCGGGCTCCTTGATCGTGGTTCATGACGCGTGGTTCATCACTCGTGGTTCATGGCGCGTGGTTCATGGCGCGTGGTGATGCGGGGCCGCGGCGGCGCCCGGTCAGGCCAGGCCCAACTCGTCGCCCACGCGCGGGGCGAGGAAGCGGGCGACGTCCGCCTCCCCGACCTCGGCGAGCGCGGCCGGGGACCAGCGCGGGGTGCGGTCCTTGTCGATCACCTGGGCGCGGATGCCCTCGACCAGGTCAGGCCCGCTCAGCGCGGCGCAGGAGACGCGGTACTCCTGGTCGAGCACGGCCTCCAGGGAGGGGAGCGTGCGGGCCCGGCGCAGTGCGGCGAGGGTCACCGTGACGGCCGTGGGGGAGTTGCCGAGGACCAGCTCCGCGGCCTCCTTCGCCTCCGCCACGCCGGAGTTCAGCAGTCGTTCGACGATCTCCTCGACGGTGTCGGCCGCGTAGCAGGCGTCGATCCAGCCGCGCTGCTCCGCGAGTGCGGACCCCGGCGCGGGCTCGGCGTGCGAGGCGACGGCGGCGGCGGGGTCGGGGCTCTCGGCCAGGGCGTCGAGCAGCGCCGAGATCCGTGTCGAGGGGACGAAGTGGTCGGCGAACCCGCACAGCAGCGCGTCACCGGGGCCCATCGAGGCCGAGGTGAGTCCGAGGTGGGTGCCCAACTCGCCCGGGGCGAGCGCGAGCAGCCGACTGCCGCCGACGTCCGGGACCAGCCCGATCCGGGTCTCGGGCATCGCGACGGTGGAACGTTCGGTGACGATCCGGAGCGCGCCGTGGGCGGACAGGCCGATGCCGCCGCCCATGGTGATGCCGTCCATCACCGCGACGTACGGCTTCGGGTAGTGGGCGATCAGCGCGTTCAGCCGGTACTCGTCGCGGAAGAAGGCCCGGGTGCCGGCTCCGCCGGCCTTGGCGTCGTCGTGCAGTGCGCGGAGGTCGGCCCCGGCGCAGAGGCCGCGCTCGCCGGCGCCGGTCAGGACGACGGTGCGCACCCGGTCGTCCGCGGCCCACTCGGTCAGCGTCGCGTGGACGGTGGTGATCATGCCGTGGGTCAGCGAGTTGAGCGCCCGCGGCCGGTTCAGCACGATCCGCCCGGCCCCGCCGTCCAGGGAGACCTGGACCTCCGCCACCTCTGCGTTCATCGGGTCCGTTCCCGTCGTTCGGTCGTTCGGTCGTTCCTCGGTCTTGACGACTCCTGTCGTCCACCGTACCGGGGCGACGCGGAGCCGTGATCACCCGACCGGGCGGCGGGCCGTCCTCACGGCCGACCGGCGGACCGTCCTCACGGCGGACCGGCCGGCTGGGCCCGGTTCGGGTCCCTACGGCCAGGCGCGCAGGGCGAGTTCGGCGGTCCGGGCCAGGTCGGCGGCGGTGGCGCCGTCCCGGGCCTGCTGCGACATGCCCTGGATGACCGTGCCGAAGTAGCCGGCCAGCGCGTGCGGGTCGGCGTCGGGCGGGAGTTCGCCGTCCGCCTGGGCCGTGCGCAGCCTGGTCTCGAAGGCGTGGAGGTTGCGGTTGCGCAGGTCGCGCAGGTGGGCCTGGACCTCGGCGTCCTGCGGGGAGACGTTGGTGGCGGCGCTGATCACCAGGCAGCCGGCCGGGTGCGAGGGGTCGGGGTAGATGGCCGCCGCCTCCCGCAGGATCCGGGCGAAGGCCGCGTACGCGCTGGTCTCCTCACGCAGGGCGGCCCCCGCGAACGCGCCGACGGGGGAGTGCCCGTAGTGGCGGACGACCTCCTCGAAGAGCGAGCGCTTGTCGCCGAACGCGGCGTAGAGGCTGCCGGGCCGGATGCCCATGGCGGTGGTCAGGTCGGTGACGGAGGTGGCCTCGTAGCCGCGCTCCCAGAACAGCCGGGTCGCCGCCGTCAGCGCCTCGTCCCGGTCGAAGGTCGGCGGTCGTCCGCGCCGGGGCCGCGTCGGGTTCTCGGTCATGCCGGAATTTTAGAACACCCGCTCAACAAGTGTGTTAGCTTCTTTCTTGAGTGAGCACTCAACAAATGTGGTGGGCGAAGCAGGAAGGGGCTCAGCCATGGGCACGCAGGCACTCAAGGGCAAGACCGCGCTGGTCACCGGGGGTAGCAGGGGGATCGGCCGGGCGATCGCCCGCAGGCTCGGCCGCGACGGCGCCACCGTCGCCGTCGGCTACGCCCGCGATCAGGAGGCGGCGGGCGAGGTCGTCGCGGGCATCCGTGCCGACGGCGGCCGGGCCTTCGCGCTGCACGCCGAACTCGGCCGGCACGGGGACGCGGCCGCGCTGTGGGAGGCGTTCGATGCCGGGATCGGCGCGCACGCGCCCGACGGCGGCGTCGACATCATCGTGAACAACGCCGGGATCGGGCGCAGTGCCGACCTCGCCGCGCTCACCGAGGAGGGCTTCGACGAGGTCTTCGCCGTCAACGTCCGCGCGCCGTTCTTCGTCGTCCAGCACGGCCTGCACCGGCTGCGCGACGGCGGCCGGATCATCAACGTCTCCAGTGGCGCGGCCCGCCTCGCCATGCCGGAGATCATCGCCTACGGCGCGACCAAGGGGGCGCTCGACACCTTCACCCTCAACCTCGCCAAGCAGCTCGGCCCGCGCGGGATCACCGCCAACTCGGTCGCGCCGGGTGTCGTCGACACCGACGTCAACGCCGGCTGGCTGCGTGGCAACGCGGAGGCGGAGGCCCATGCGGCCTCGCTCGCGGCCCTCGGCCGGGTCGGGCAGCCGGAGGACATCGCGGACATCGTCGCCTTCCTCGCCTCCGACGACGCCCGCTGGGTCACCGGCCGGGTCATCGACGCCACCGGGGGAGCGGGCCTGTAGGCGCGGTGCGTTCGGCGCGCGGGGGAGTTCGGGGAGGGGGCGGGGTAACAGATGACAGCTGACAGATGATGAAATCTGTCAGCTGTTATCTGTCGTCTGTTATCTGTTATCTGTTTGCCGTCAGTTGTCGGCCGGCGGCTGCGGGCCCGCTACGGCTGGACCCGCCCCGTCACCTCGCCGAACCCGATGACGGCGCCCTCCGGCCCCGGCGCGGTGGCGGTGATGGTGACCTCGTCGCCGTCCTCCAGGAACGTCCGGGTGGTGCCGTCCGGGAGCTTCAGCGGCTCCTCGCCGTTCCACGTCAGCTCGATCAGCGCGCCGCGGGTTTCCGGCTCCGGCCCGCTGACGGTGCCCGAGGCGAACAGGTCGCCGGTGCGCAGCGAGGCACCGTTGACCGTCATGTGGGTGAGCTGCTGCTGTGCCGTCCAGTACATCGAGGCGAACGGCGGCCGGGACACCAGGTGCCCGTTCAGCCGGACTTCCAGCGCCAGGTCCAGTCCCCACGGCTCGCCGTCGCGGTCGTCCAGGTACGCCAGCGGCTCGACGTCGCGCTCGGGCGGCGCGACCCGGGCGTGCTGCAGGGCGTCCAGCGGGACGATCCACGGGGAGACGGAGGTGGTGAAGGACTTGCCGAGGAACGGGCCGAGCGGCACGTACTCCCAGGCCTGGATGTCGCGTGCGGACCAGTCGTTGACCAGGCAGACGCCGAACACGTGCTCGCGGAAGTCGTCCAGGACGACCGGTCGGCCCAGCTCGGACGGGGTGCCGACGACGAAGCCGACCTCCGCCTCGATGTCCAGCCGCCGGGTCGGCCCGAACGACGGCGCCGGGTCGGCGGGCGCCTTGCGCTGCCCGTGGGGCCGCACCACCGGGGTGCCGGAGACGACCACCGTGCCGGCCCGCCCGTGGTAACCGATGGGCAGGTGCTTCCAGTTGGGGGTGAGCGGCTCCGAGCCCGGGCGGAAGATCCGGCCCAGGTTGGTGGCGTGGTGCTCGGAGGCGTAGAAGTCGACGTAGTCGGCGACCTCGAACGGCAGGTGCAGCTGGACCTCGCCCGCCGGCAGCAGCGCAGGCGACAGCGCCTCGCGGTAGGACTCGTCCGTCAGCCATCGGGTGAGGTCGGCCCGGACCTGCGTCCAGGTCGAACGCCCTGCCGCCAGCAGTGGGTTGAGCGAGTCCGCGGCCAGCAGCACGGACGGCGCCCCGGCGGCCCGGGCGGCCGCCGCGGCGTCCAGCACGAAGTCCCCGACGCGCACGCCGATCCGGCGCCGGCCGGGCTGGTCGGCGGCGGTGAACACGCCGTACGGCAGGTTGTGCACGCCGAACGGCGAGTCCTGGGCGCTGGCGAGCCAGCTGCGGGGGGTGGTGCTCAACGGTCCTCCTGGGGCTGTGACGTGGACGGCAGCAGGCCGAGCGCGGCCAGGTCGTCCAGGGGCTCGGCGATGCTGCACGTGCCGAACGCGGTGAACGAGTTCCGGATCACCGTGATCTGACGATCGGTCAGTACATGGGCGGCCTTGGCCAGCACCGAGCCGTCGCGCTCCGCCAGTACCGCCGCTGCTGCGGCCCGGTCGGTCTCCTGCGCGGCCAGCAGCACGTTGAGGAAACCGTGGTGCTCGAAGCCGGTGGCCGGGTCGGTGTGCCGGACGGCGTTGTGCAGTCCGGCGGTGCACTTGTACGGCAGCCCGCGCAGGGCGCAGCCGGTGAGGAAGGCGGCCAGCTCCTCCTCGTCCGGGAACGCCTCGGCCACCACCCCGCCGGTGCGGAACTTCGCCCGGTAGGGGCTGTCGACGAGCACGTCCAGCACCTCGTCCAGGCCGTCGCCGCGCAGGAGTTCGCGCGGCAGCTCGACGGCGGCCGGGACGTTCGGCGGCAGCAGCCGGTCCAGGGCGGCGACCGCCTCGGCGGCGTCCCGGACGGCGAGTTCGACGCCGGCCACCTCGAAGGGTGCGGCGGCGGCGAGCGCCGGGCCGAGCTCGGCACTGCCCCCCGGCAGTACGAGCCCGACCCTGAGCGGCGCGCCGCCCGAAGCCGCCGCGGCCAACTCGCCCAGCCGGCCCGCCCCGCACAGGAGCGGGCCGACCGCCTCGGCGTACCAGGCCGCGCGGTGCCCGCGGTGCGCGGGCACCGCCTCGGCGACCGGCAGGTTCCCCGGGGGGAACACCGCGGCGTCGTCGAAGAGCCCGTGGAACAGCTCGGGGATCGCCCCGGGGCCCGTCCGGTTGGTCACGGCGGACGAGGCGGCGCTCATCGCCCGGGCCCCCGACCGGCCCAGGTCCAGGCGTAGTTGCCGTCCTCGCCGGCCCGGCCGCCCTCGCCGAGCTCCAGCGGGCGGAACGTGTCCACCATGACGGCGAGTTCGTCGAAGAACTCCACACCGATGCTGCGCTCGTACGCGCCCGGCTGCGGCCCGTGGGTGTGCCCGCCGGGGTGCAGCGAGATCGAGCCCTGGCCGATGCCCGAGCCCTTGCGGGCCGCGTAGTCGCCGCCGCAGTAGAACATGACCTCGTCGCTGTCCACGTTGGCGTGGTAGTACGGCACCGGGATCGACAGCGGGTGGTAATCCACCTTGCGGGGAACGAAGTTGCAGATCACGAAGCCGTTGCCCTCGAACACCTGGTGGGCCGGCGGCGGCTGGTGGACCCGGCCGGTGATCGGTTCGAAGTCTCGGATGTTGAAGGCGTACGGGTACAGGCAGCCGTCCCAGCCGACCACGTCGAAGGGGTGGTGCGGCACGGTGTAGCGGGTGCCCGAGACACCGTTCGGGCCGCGGTGCTTGACCAGCACGTCGACGTCTCCGGAGGCGTCCCCGGCGGCATCCCCGTCGGCGTCGACGACCAGCGGGCCGACCGGGCCGCGGAAGTCCCGCTCGCAGTACGGCGCGTGCTCCAGCAGCTGCCCGTACTTGGAGAGGTAGCGCTTGGCCGGGGTGATGTGGCTGTTCGCCTCGATGCAGTACGCGCGCAGCGGTTCGTCCCCGGCCGGCACCCAGCGGTGGGTGGTGGCGCGCGGGATGATCACGTAGTCGCCCTGGCCGACCTCGATCGAGCCGAAGACCGTCTCGACCGTGCCGGAGCCGGACTCCACGTACACGCACTCGTCACCGAGCCCGTTGCGGTACAGCTCGCTCGGGGCCCCGGCGGCGACGTACGAGATCCGCACGTCGCCGTTGCCGAGGACCAGGCGGCGGCTGCCGACGACGTCCGCGGACTTCCATTCCTGGTCCGCGAACAGCTCGTGCAGCTTGAGGTGGCGGGGGAGCAGGGGGTGGTTGGGCACCGTGGACTGGTCCGGCAGCTCCCACGGCACCGCGTTCACGACGGCCGAGGGGATGCCCCGGTGGTAGAGCAGCGAGGAGTCCGACGAGAACCCCTCCTCGCCCATCAACTCCTCGTAGTACAGCCCGCCTTCGGGTGTGCGGTGCTGGGTGTGCCGCTTGGGCGGGATGCTGCCCAGCTGCCGGTAGTACGCCATCTCCCTGCTCCTCCTCGACCGTGCTCAGCCGACCGTCCTCACGGTACGCCCGACCGTGCTCAGAGTTCCCCGGTGCTCAGAGCTTCTCAGTACTCAGAGCTGCTCAGCACCCGGGGTTCCCCCGTGTTCAGGACTCCCCGTGCTCAGGGCTCCCCAGCACTCACAGGTTGCCGCGGGCGTCCTGCTCGCGCTCGATCGCCTCGAACAGCGCCTTGAAGTTGCCCTTGCCGAAGCCCAGCGAACCGTGCCGCTCGATGAACTCGTAGAAGACGGTGGGGCGGTCGCCGATCGGCTTGGTGAAGATCTGCAGCAGGTAGCCGTCCTCGTCGCGGTCGACCAGGATGCCGCGCGACTTCAGCTCGTTGATGTCCACCCGCACCTTGCCGATCCGGGCGCGCAGCTCCGGGTCGTCGTAGTACGAGTCGGGGGTGTTGAGGAACTCCACGCCGCGCGAGCGCAGCACGTCGACGGTGGTGAGGATGTCATTGGTGGCGAGCGCCATGTGCTGGCAGCCGGGGCCGGTGTAGAACTCCAGGTACTCGTCGATCTGCGACCGCTTCTTGGCGATGGCCGGCTCGTTGAGCGGGAACTTCACCCGGTGGTTGCCGCTGGCGACGACCTTGGACATCAGGGCGGAGTAGTCGGTGGCGATGTCGTCGCCGACGAACTCGGCCATGTTCACGAAGCCCATGACCCGGTTGTAGAACGAAACCCACTCGTCCATCCGGCCCAGCTCGACGTTGCCGACGGCGTGGTCGAGGGCCTGGAACAGGCGCTTGGGCGAGCCCTCCGGGTGCTGGACCTTGCTCTGCGCGGTGATGTACCCCGGCAGGTAGGGGCCGTGGTAGCGGGAGCGGTCGATCAGGGTGTGGCGGGTCTCGCCGTAGGTGGCGATGGCCGCGCGGCGCACGGTGCCGTTCTCGTCGGAGACGTCGTTCGGCTCCTCCAGGACGGTCGCGCCGGTGGCGCGGGCGTGCGCGATGCACTTGTCGACGTCCGGGACCTCCAGGGCCAGGTCGACGACGCCGTCGCCGTGGCGGCGGTGGTGGTCCAGCAGCGGGCTGTCCGGCAGCACCCCGCCCTTGATCACGAAGCGGCAGGAGCCGGAGCGGAGCACGAAGGCCTTGCGGTCACGACGGCCGGTCTCCGGGCCGGAGTAGGCGACCAGCTCCATGCCGAACACGGCCTGGTAGAACTGGGCCGTCTGGGTGGCGTTGCCGACCACGAAGACGACCGCGTCCTGCGCGGTGACGGGGAACGGGTCGGTGGCCGGGTCGTGCTCGACGAGGCCGACGAGGCGGCGCAGCTGGTCGGCGTCGAGGCCGGCCTCGCGCTCCTCGGGGGTCAGCTCAAGGGCGTGGGACTGCGGGGTCATCGGTCGTTCCTCCACTTTTGGCCTCGGCTCTGAGGCGTCCGCTTGAGGCGGCCGCGCCGCGAACGGGTGGGCGGTGCGGCTGGCGGAGAGCTTGCTCCTGTCCGGGTGGCTGGGCAACAGGTCGGGATTTCACTGTTCAATGTGTACAAGCTGATCAGGAAATCCCGCATTCGGCTGCGCAAAATGTGCTGCCGATCGGGGCCGGTTCACGGGGTCCGCGACACCGGCTCCTGGACGGTCCCGGGCGGGGCGAGGTGGCGCAGGAACCAGGCCCCGGCGAGCTCGGCGACCTGGTCCAACGTGCCCGGCTCCTCGAACAGATGGCCCGCACCCGGCACCACCGCCAGTTCGCTCACGCAGTGCAGCCGGGTCCGGGCCCGCCGGTTCAGGTCGATCACGGTGGTGTCCAGGCCGCCGACCACGAGCAGCGTCGGGGCGCTCACCCGGCCCAGGACGTCGGGACCGGCGAGGTCGGGGCGCCCGCCGCGGGAGACCACCGCGCCGACGGCGGGCCCGAGCGAGGTGGCGGTGTGCAGGGCGGCGGCGGTGTGCAGCGCGGCCGCGGCGCCGGTGCTGGCGCCGAAGAGGCCGAGCGGCAGGCCGCGGGCCTCCTCCAGCCGGCCCAGCTCCTCGGCGACGGCGGTCAGCCGGTCACCGAGCAGACCGACGTCGAACACCTTGCGGCGGTCCGGCTCCTCGGCCTCGGTGAGCAGGTCGAACAGCAGCGTGGCAAGCCCGGAGCGGTTCAGGTACCGGGCGACGTGCCGGTTGCGCGGGCTGCGCCGGCCGCTGCCGCTGCCGTGCGCGAAGAGCACGATGCCGCTCGGTGCGGCGGGGACGGTCAGCCGGCCGGCGAGGCGCACACCGGCGGCGCGCAGGACCAGCTCGCGGTCCACGCCCACCGGCCCTGGCGCGCGCCCGCCCGCGGCCTCGGCGAGCAGCCGCAGGACCTCCTCGTCGCCGGTCTGCGCGAAGTCCCCGTAGAACTCGCCGATTGAGAAGAACGGCGACGGCGTACCGACGCAGACCAGCTCGTCGGCGACCTCGGACAGGCGCTCCGTCCAGTCCGCCGGGGCCACCGGGACGGCGAGCACCACCCGGGCCGCGCCCCGGGCCCGGACGATCCGGCAGGCGGCCCGGGCGGTGGAGCCGGTGGCGACGCCGTCGTCCACCACGATCACCGTGCGGCCGCGCAGGTCGGCGGGCGGGCGGCCGCCCCGGTAGCGGCGGGCCCGGCGCTCCAACTCGGTGCGCTCGCGCCGTTCCACGGCGGCCAGCTGGTCGTCGCCGACCCCGGCCAGCCGGATGACCTGCTCGTTCAGCACCCGGACGCCGTCCTCGCCGATCGCCCCCATGCCCAGCTCGGGCTGGTAGGGCACGCCGAGCTTGCGGATCACGCAGATGTCCAGCGGAGCGCCGAGCGCGGCCGCCACCTCGGCGGCCACCGGAACCCCGCCCCTGGGCAGGGCCACCACCACGGTGTCGGCGCCGCACAGGTGGCCCACGCGGGCGGCCAGCCGCCGGCCCGCGTCGGTCCGGTCGGTGAAGTGGGTCCCGGTGCCGTGCATGACGCGCCCTCCGTGTTCCACGGTACGTCCGGGCGGCGTCGGGCGGGGCACCGAGGGCGCGGGCCTGGGGTGCGGGCCGGGGGGCCGAGGGGGCGGCCCGTATTCCCGGCCCGCACCCCCGGGCTCGTTCCTCGTTCTGCGCGGCGGCTACGGCCGCATCTCGTACGCGCCCGACAGCTCCTCGACCCGGGCCCACACGGCGGCGGCCCGCTCCGCGTTGGCGACCGGCCGGCGCACGTTCGCCAACGCCCAGGCGGCCTGCTCCGGGGTCGTCGAGGCCTTGCCGTGCAGCTCGGTCGCGTGCGCGGAGAAGTCGCGGACCAGCGCGTCGAAGATCTGGTCCAGGACGTCCTCGTCCAGGCCGGTCAGCTCCGCCTGCTCCAGCACCAGCTGGCCGTAGACGATCAGCGCGAACAGCTGGCCGATCTCCAGCAGGAAGTCCAGGTCCGCCTGCTGCTCCTTGCTCGGCGCGTAGCTGAGGAGCAACTCGCAGAAGCCGTCGGCCTGTTCGCGGAAGCGGGCGACGTTCGGCAGCTGGGTGTGGCGGTCGTACGCGGTGCGCCAGTCGTGGAAACGGATCGCGCCGAGGCCGCGGGCCGCACCCTGGCGGAAAAGGAAGGCGTCATCGGTGGCGTCCAGCCGGGTCGGCACCGGGGCGTAGTCGCTCGGGGCGAACAGGTAGTTGCCCATGAACTTGAGGATCAGCGCCAGGTTGACGTGGACGGTGCCCTCCAGCTTCGGCAGGCCGCGGATGTCCTTCGCCGCCTTGTCGAAGTAGGTGTCCGCCTCGAAGCCCTTGGCCGCGATGACGTCCCACATCAGGTCGATGACCTTCTCGCCCTCGGTGGTGACCTTCATCTTGGTCATCGGGTTGAACAGCAGGTAGCGGCGGTCCTCGGGGGAGGCGGTGCGGAAGTAGTCCACGGCCCGCGCGCTGAACATCTTCATCGCCACCAGGCGGGCGTACGCGTCGGTCAACTCCCGCCGCACGTGGGGGAAGTCGGTGACCTTCCGGCCGTACAGCACCCGGTTGTGGGCGTGCGTGACGGCCTCGTACATCGCGTGCTCGCAGATGCCGACCGAGGCCGTGCAGAGGTTGAACTTGCCGACGTTGACGGTGTTCAGCGCGGCGTCGAAGGCGGCCTGCCCGGTGTGCAGCACGTCCTCGGCGCGCACCGGATAGCCCTCCAGCCGGAACTCGCTGACGTACATCTGGGCATTCACGACGTTCTTGACCAGGTGGTACGCGTCGTGGCGGCTGTCGGCGGCGAAGAAGACGTAGCCCTCGGGGCCCTCGACATCGGAGCGGCGGCCGAACACCGAGACCAGGCCGGCCACGTTGCCGTTGCCGATGTAGTACTTGGAGCCGGTCGCGGTGAAACCGCCCTCGCCGTCCGGGGTGAGGATCATGTCGGTGGAGTAGATGTCGGCGCCGTGGGTGCGCTCGGAGAGCCCGAACGCCATGACATGACCCTCCGTCAGGAGCTTGGCGGCGCGGGCCCGGACGGCCTCGTTCTTGCTCTGCCAGACCGGCCCGAGGCCGAGGATGGTGACCTGCCAGGTGTACCAGTAGCCGAGGCCGTAGAAGCCCAGGATCTCGTTCAGCTCGGCGATCCGGGAGGTGTCCCAGCGCTTGCCCGGGTCGGCCGCGGACGGGGTCAGGAACTCCGCGAACAGGCCCTCCTCGGCGGCGAATTCGAGGAAGTCGGCGTACCAGGTGCGGTCGACGTAGGTGTCGATCAGCGCCTTCTTGCCGCGGGACTCGAACCAGTCCACGGTCGCGCGCAGCAGCCGGCGGGTCGGCTCGTCGAACTGCGCGGGGTCGTACGTACGCGGGTTGAAGAGCATCACGGGCTCCCGGGGGTCGAGGGTGAGGAGGCGGCGGGTGGGGGCTGGTGGGTGGTGGCTGGCGGGTGACAGCGAACAGCGAACAGCGAACAGATGACAACTGACAGATTTCAGATTTCAGCGTTCAGATTCTGTTATCTGTCACCCGTCATCTGTGACCCGTCACCCGTCACCCGCGGCGAGGCGGTGCAGGGTGGCGAGCACGTCGTCGAGCCAGGCGAGGGTCATCCGCTCGTACTCGATGCCGCCGCGCAGCACCACGTGCTGGAGCTCCTGCCGGGTGTCGAGCGCGGTGAGGTCGGGGAAGTCGCGCTGCTCGCCGTGCAGGTAGCGGGCGAGCAGGGCGGCGTGGCTCTCGCGGTGCCGTTCGACCTCGGAGATCAGCGCGGCCGGGTCGTCGAAGGCGGCGGCGCGGATCTTGACCGCGAGCTCGTGTCGGACGGACTCCGGCTCGACCGGTTCGCGCAGCCAGTCGGCGAGCACGGCCCGTCCGGCGTCGGCCGCCGAGTAGACCTTCTTGTCCGGCCGGCCGTCCTGGGCGACCTCCTCGGCGGCGACCCAGCCGTCGGCCTCCATCCGTCGCAGCACCTTGTAGATCTGCTGGTGGGTGGCGGTCCAGAAGCGTCCGATGGAGCGGTCGAAGCGCCGGGCCAGTTCGTAGCCCGAGCCCGGCTGCTCCAGCAGTGAGACGAGGATCGCGTGCTCCAGTGCCATGTCCCGCATCCTGCTATGCAACGAATTGCATAGGCAATGGGGGTCCGGAGTGGTGAGACGCAGGTCACCGGCGTGATCGGATGGTTATCGATCATTTGCGGCCAAAAGGCGCAAATCATCGGAGAAGCGCCAGAATGGGTACGGGGCAAGAGCCCTCCATGTTCCGAACCATAGGAGGTGGTATCGGTGTCTACCCAGATTCCGATGGGCATGGAGCATCACCCGGACATCGTCGAACTCCGGGAGCACTACGAGCGGATCACCTCGACCCCGCGCGCCCAGGCCACGGAGGCCCTGGCCGTGCTGGCCGGCCTGTTCCTGGCGGCATCGCCATGGATCGTCGGCTTCACCGCCTTCAACACGCTGACCGTGACCTGCCTGATCGTCGGCCTGGCCTACTGCGTGCTGATGGCGGGATACGGGTCGGCCTACGAGCGCACCCACGCGAGGGCCTGGGCGGCCACCGTGCTCGGCGCGTGGACGATCGTCTCTCCCTGGCTCGTCTCCGGATCGGCCGCGCAGGGCAGGAACATCGTCACCTGCGTCATCGTCGGTGCCGTGATGTTCCTGCTCGGTCTCGCGGCGATCTCGATGGCCACGATCACGGCGAACGGAGCAGCGATGCGGCTCGGCCGGGCCGGCCGCGCCAAGAGCTGACGTCACTGACAGTCCGCGTCCCGGGGCGTGGAGGGCCGAACCGTCCTCCGCGCCCCGGCGCACGTCGTCAGGGAGCCGCGGCCGTCACGGGTGGGTCGTTGGCCGTCATGGGCGGGTGGGTGGCCGTCACGGGCGGGTCATCCGCAGGACGTCCAGGGCCTCGTCGAGCTGTTCCCGGGTGAGCTTGCCCTGTTCCACGTAGCCGTGCTCCAGCACGACCTGTCGGATCGTCTTCCGTTCGGCCAGCGCCTGCTTGGCGACCTTCGCCGCCTCCTCGTACCCGAGGTAGCGGTTCAGCGGGGTGACCACCGAGGGGGAGGACTCCGCGTACTCCCGGGCCCGTTCGACGTTGGCGGTGATGCCGTCCACCGTCCGGTCCGCGAGCAGCCGGGCGCTGTTGGCGAGCAGCCTCACCGACTCCAGCACGTTGCGGGCGAGCACCGGGAGCATCACGTTCAGCTCGAAGTTGCCGCTCGCGCCGGCCAGGGTGACCGTCGCGTCGTTGCCGACCACCTGGGCGGCGACCATCAGCACCACCTCGGGGAGCACCGGGTTCACCTTGCCCGGCATGATCGACGAACCGGGTTGCAGGTCCGGCAGGTTGATCTCGCCGAGGCCGGTGCGCGGGCCCGAGCCCATCCACCGCAGGTCGTTCGCGATCTTCGTGAAGCCGACGGCCACCGTGCGCAGTTGCCCGCTCAGCTCGACCAGGGCGTCGCGGGCGCCCTGCGCCTCGAAGTGGTCCCGGGCCTCGGTCAGCGGCAGGCCGGTGGTGCGGGCGACCTCCTCGATCACCGCCGCCGGGAACCCCGGCGGGGTGTTGATCCCGGTGCCCACCGCCGTGCCACCGAGGGGCAGTTCGGCGACCCGGGGGAGCGTCGCCAGCAGCCGCTCCCGCCCGTGCCGCACCTGAGCGGCGTAGCCGCCGAACTCCTGGCCGAGGGTGACCGGCGTGGCGTCCATCAGGTGCGTCCGGCCCGACTTGACCACCTGCGCGAACTCGGCGGCCTTGCGTTCCAGCGCCTCCGCCAGGTGCTCCAGCGCCGGGATCAGGTCGTGCGTGACGGCGGCGGTGGCGGCGATGTGGATCGAGGACGGGAAGACGTCGTTGGACGACTGGCTGGCGTTCACGTGGTCGTTCGGGTGGACCGGGCGGCCCAGCCGCTCGGCGGCCAGGGTGGCGATCACCTCGTTGGCGTTCATGTTGGACGAGGTGCCCGAACCGGTCTGGAACACGTCCACCGGGAACTCGTCGTCCCACCGCCCTTCGGCGACCTCCTCGGCCGCCGCCGCGATCGCCGCCGCCGTGTCCTCGTCCAGGACGCCGAGACGGGCGTTCACCCGGGCCGCGGCGGCCTTGATCCCGGCCAGCGCGGCGATGTGCGCGCGCTCCAGCCGCTGGCCGGACACCGGGAAGTTCTCCACCGCCCGCTGCGTCTGCGCCTGCCACTTCGCGGCGGCCGGCACCCGGACCTCGCCCATCGAGTCGTGCTCGACGCGGTACTCCCGCTGGTTCTCCTGCTCGTCACCCATCACGCGCTGCACCTCCTGAACGGGCCGGTGGTCCGGCCCCGAGCGGTCTCCGATCACCACAGCCGCGCGCGGGCCCCGGGTATTTCCGCCCGGCCGCATCCGGTGTTGCAGCCCGGCCACGCTCGCCGTTCCGGCCCGGCCGCATCCACGGTTACGGCCGGGCCGCGCCCGTCGTTGCCGCCGGGTCCGCCCGGCCGCACCCGGTCGTTACCGTCGCGTCCGGTCGTTACCGCCGGGACAGCCCGGCCGCGCCCGTCGTTACCGCCGGGGCAGTTCGGCGCGGACCAGTTCGCCCGGCGCGGTGCCGGCCTGGGCGACCAGGGCGCCGCCCGGCGCCCAGAAGCCGGAGCCGCCCGAGGTCTGCGGCTGCTCGCCGCTCGCCCCGGCGGAAGTGGCCAGCACGGCCCACACCCCGTGGGTGGCGGCGCGGTCGCGGAGGTGCCCGTCCCGGCGGGCGGCCTGCGCGGGCCCCGCGCCGTACAGGGTGGAGGCGACGTAGGCGTCGATGCCGAGCGCGGCGGTCTCCTCGGCGTGCGCGGGATCGGCGGCGTCGGCGCAGATCGCGAGGCCGAACCGCAGGCCGTCCAGTTCCAGGACGGCGGGCCCGTGGCCGGGGGTGAACCGGTCGTGCTCGGCGCCGTGCAGCCGCGTCTTCCGGCACACGACGGCGGCGCCTTCACCGGTGACGGCCAGGGTGGCGATGGACTCGCCCCCGTCGGGCTCGGTGACCGGCGCGCCGACCAGGGCGGTCGTGCCGGTCGCGGCGCAGGCGGCGACCAGCGGGGCGAGGCGCGGATCGGCCGGGCCGAGCGCGGGTGCGGCCAGGTCGTAACCGGTCAGGGACAGCTCGGGGAACACCACCAGGCGCGCGGCGGCCTCCCGTACGGTCTGCGCGTGCCGTTCGACGTTCACGGCCACGGTGTCCGGGCGGCCGGCGTCGGCGCAGGCGGGCTGGGCGACGGCCACGGTGACGGTGGCAGTGGGGGCGGCGGTGGCGGTGGTGGCGGCGATCAGGGGTGCGGGCATGGCGGTGTCTCCGGGCACGAGGTGGAAAAGATCAACGTATGCGCAGGTCCGGGCGGTGGACAAGGGTTTCGCGTGGCAGCCGGGACGGAGCCGCCCGGGGCGGACGCACGCACCGCTCCGCGCTGCGCCCGGAGTGGCCGCGGCCCGGAACATGATCACCCGAATGGATGAATAGCTGCGTGGAGTGCTTCAAACTGCCGTACGCCACTTCGTACGCTCCTGCCCAGGCCGGATTCACACCGGCCCCACCCGGATCGCCGCTGCTCGGCATCACTGCTGCTGCTCGGCATCATCGCTGCGCGGCATCACCGCCGCTCGGCGCGGGTGACCGGCTAGTGGGGGCGGACTCATGACGACGACAGGGCGGGGCATGACCGGGGGCACGGAAGACCGCGGGGGGACGGACCCGGGGACGGAGTCGGGGACGGAGCCGAGGACGGCCCCGGACGCGGACACGGCCCCGGACGCGGACACGGACGCGGACGCGGGGAACGGGCGCGGGAAGGGCCGTGGAAACGCCAGGGGCGGCGGCCTCACCAGGCGGCAGATGCTCGGCGCCTCGGCCGCCCTGGGCGGCGCGGCCTGGCTGCTGCGCGGCACCATCGGCCCGGACAGCGCCGAGGCGGCCACCCCGGTGCCGCCCGGCCTGCCCGCCGGCACCGAGTTGTACCAGCGGGTCTTCCAGAACTGGTCCGGCGAGATCCGCACCGACCAGCTGTGGACCTGCGCGCCCCGCACGCCCGAGGAGGTGCCGGCGCTCGCCGACTGGGCGCACGCCAACGGCTGGCGCCTGCGCGCCACCGGCTACCGGCACACCTGGGCGCCGCTCACCGTCGCCAACGGGACCCCGGACAGCGCCCGCGTCCTGCTCGTGGACACCAGCCGCCACCTCACCGCGATGACCGCCGACTCGCCGACCACCGTCCGGGTCCAGACCGGCGCCACCATGGAGGACCTGCTCGCCCACCTGGCCGGCCGGGGCCTCGGCCTGACCGCGTGCCCGGCACCCGGCGAACTCACCGTCGGCGGGGTGCTCGCCATCGGCGGCCACGGCACCGCCGTACCCGCCGCCCACGAACTCCGGCCGGAGGGGCACGGCTACGGCTCGGTCAGCAACCAGGTCGTCCGGCTCACCGCCGTCGTCCTCGACCCGGCCACCGGCCGCTACACGCTGCGCACCTTCGAGCGCGCGGAGGCCGACAGCGCCGCCTTCCTGGTGCACCTGGGCCGCGCCTTCCTCACCGAGGTCGTGCTGCGGGCCGGCGCGGACCGGCCGCTGCGCTGCGTCAGCCGTCTCGACATCCCGGCCAGTGAACTGTTCGCCCGCCCCGGCACCGGAGGCGGCGGTGGGATCCTGGGCGGCGGGCTCCTGGGTGGCCTGCTCGGCGGTGGCGGCCCGCGCACCCTCGCCGACTTCGTCGAGCGCGACGGCCGGGTCGAGGCGATCTGGTTCGCCTACACCGAGTACCCCTGGCTGAAGACCTGGAGCGTCGCCCCGGCCAAGCCGCTGGGCTCCCTGCCCGTCGACCAGCCCTACAACTACCCCTTCTCGGACAGCATTCCGGAACCGGTCGCCCGGCTCGCCGGCCAGATCCTCGCCGGCGCCTGGGGATCGGCCCCGCTGTTCGGCCAACTCCAGTACCTGATCGCCAAGGTGGCGCTCACCGGTGACCTCACGGACGTCCTCCTCTCCGGCGGACTGCTGCGCGACCTGCTCAGCGGCGACCTGATCACCCACCTGCTCGCCGGTGGCCTGCGCTCCGACCTCTGGGGCCCGTCGCGCAGCCTGCTGCAGTACGTCCGACCCACCACCCTGCGGGTCACCGCCAACGGTTACGCGGTCCTCGCCAAGCGTGCCGACCTCCAGTGGGTGGTCAGCGAATTCGCCGCCTACTACCGGAAGTTGCTGGCCGACTACCAGGCCCGGGGGGAGTTCCCGGTGAACGGCGCGGTGGAGATCCGGGTCACCGGCGTGGACGACCCGACCTCCTCCGGCGTCCCCGGCGCGCGGCCGCCGCTGCTGTCCGCGCTGCGTCCTCGGGCGGACCGCCCGGAGTGGGACACCGCGATCTGGCTCGACGTCCTGGCCTTCCCCGGCACCCCGGGGCTGGAACGCTTCGCCCGCGACCTGGAGCAGTGGCTGCTGCGCACCTTCGACGGCACCCGGGCGGGCTTGCGGGTCGAGTGGTCCAAGGGCTGGGCGTACACCGCCGACGCGGCCTGGTCCGACCCGGACCTGCTCGGTCGGGTCATCCCCGCGAGCCTGCGCGATGGTGGCGGGCCGGGCTGGGACGAGGCGGTCGCCGTCCTGGACCGGCACGACCCGCACCGGGTGTTCGGAAACCCCTTCCTGGACGGGCTGTTGAAGTAGTGGAGCACATTTGACGGATCGTCAGATGTGCTCCATGACGATCACCGCGAGGGTGTCCGGCGCCAGGGCGCGGAAGACGTGCGGGGCATCGCCCGGGTAGCTCACGTAGTCGCCCGGGCCCAGCTCGACCGGGGCCTCCGTCGGCCCGGCCAGCGCCCGGCCCGAGCCGACCAGCACGTGCTCGACGGTGCCGGGCATGTGCGGGTCGGAGGCCCGGGTCTCGCCCGGCTGCGCCTCGATCCGGTAGATGTCGCGCCGGGCGTTCGGCGGGCAGGAGGACAGCACGGTCGCCGCGTAGTCGGCGCGCTCGGAGTGGGTCACCGGGCCCTCGCCGGCCCGGATCACCTTGACCGCCGGGCGCGGAGGGTCGACCAGGCGGCTGAACGGCACGTTCAGCGCGACGGCGAGGGCCCAGAGCGTCTCCACGCTCGGGTTGCCCGCGCCCGACTCCAGCTGGGAGAGCGTCGACTTGGCGATGCCCGCGCGTCGGGCCAGCTCCGCCATCGACAGCCCGCCGCGTTCGCGCTCGCGCCGGATGGAGACGGAGATCAGGCCGATCAGATCCGCGCCGGAACCCGCGCTCGGGGTGGTCCGGTCACTCATGCTTGCCACTCACGCTCTCTCCTGGTTCCTTCTCCGGCCCCCGTGCGGCTGGTGCCGTTCATGCTGCCACTCGTGAGGGCGGCTGTCCGCACCTGCCCGTCGTTCGCCCTGTCGGTCCAATCGTTCGCCTTGACGAACGACGGGCGATGGGTTCACGCTGGTGGACATGCGTTCGCTACTCCGAACACTGGAGCATGCCACCCTTCGGGACATCGCTCTCGTCTGCCTCGCCGACGCACTCGTCGGCGCCTCCTTCGGCGCGATCAGCGCCTCCGGCGGCCTGCCCCTGTGGGTGCCGGTCGCGCTCTCCGTCCTGGTCTTCGCGGGCGGCTCCCAGTTCGCGGCGGTCGGTGTGGTGCTGTCCGGTGGCGGTGCGCTCGCCGCCGTCGCCACCGGACTGGTGCTCAACGCCCGGCTGCTGCCCTTCGGCTTCGCCGTGGCCGACGTGCTCGACGGCCCGTGGTGGCGGCGGCTGTTCGGCGCGCAGCTGATCACCGACGAGACCGCCGCGTTCGTCCTGCGACAGGACGACGGGCGGCGGCGACGGGCCGCGTTCTGGCTCTGCGGACTGGCGTTGTTCGTGGTGTGGAACGTCTCGGTGGTGCTCGGGGCCCTGGCCGGAGGGCTGATCGGGGACACGGACGCGCTGGGCCTCGACGCGGCCTTCCCCGCCGTGCTGCTCGCGCTCGTGCTGCCCTCGCTCGCGGACCGCCGGGTCCGTACCGCCGCCGTGGCCGGCGCCGTCGTCGCGGTCGCGGCCACGCCGTTCGTCCCGGCGGGGCTGCCCGTCCTGCTCGCCCTCGTCGGGCTGTTGTTCGCCGGGAGGCCCGGAACGCGCGAGGGGCGTGACGGTCGCGAGGGTCGCGAGGTGCGGGAGGGGCGTGAGGTGCGGGAGCCGCAGAACTCGCTGCAGTTGCGGGAGCCGCAGGCGTCGCGGAATGGGGCGTCGGTCGAGGAACCGGGCGTCCCGGTGATCGAGCGGGAGGAAGCCCGATGATGCCGTTGTACGCCGTGCTGCTGCTGGCCGTCGGGACGTACGCCTTCCGCCTTGCCGGGCCGTTGCTCGGCCACCGGCTCGCCCTCTCGGAGCGCGTGCGGCACCTGCTCGCCGTCGCCGCGGCCGTCCTGCTGGTGGCGCTGGTCGCCACCGGTGCCCTCACCCAGGGCCAGGGCTTCGCCGGTTGGGCCCGTCCGGCCGGCGTCCTGGTCGCCGGTGTGCTCGCGCTGCGGCGGGCGCCGTTTCCGGCGGTGGTGGTCGCGGGCGCGGCGACGACGGCGCTGCTGCGGCTGTGCGGGGTGGGGTGAGCGGGGTGGGGTGAGCGGCGCGCCCGTCAGCCGCCCAGCGCCTTGAAGAAGATCGTCGTCGGGTGCGCGACCCCCGAGGGGTCGGTCGCGTAGTCCGGCACCGAACCGACCCGGGTCCACCCGGCCGCCTCGTACAGCCGTTCGGCCGGGCTGCCCGTCTCGGTGTCCAGCACCAGCAGCCGCAGCCCCAGCTCGGCCGCCCGCTCCTCCAGCACCGCCAGCAGTCGCCCGGCCAGCCGCTGCCCCCGGTCCGCCGGAT
Organism: Kitasatospora sp. NPDC058492; assembly: GCF_042720685.1. Taxonomy (NCBI): domain Bacteria; kingdom Bacillati; phylum Actinomycetota; class Actinomycetes; order Kitasatosporales; family Streptomycetaceae; genus Kitasatospora; species Kitasatospora sp. NPDC058492. Next base: position 86,988 of record NZ_JBHXMU010000004.1, on the reverse strand, counting down.
GCACCATCAGCTTGGCGACCTCACCCCGGTGCCGCCCGTTCGCGGGCGCCGCCGGGCGCAGCTGGATCGTCCCGGCGAGCCGCCCGTCGGCCTGCGCCCGGACCGTCCACAGCAGCAGCCGCTCCGCCGCGACCTCCGGGGCGAGCGCCTGCCACCACGCGACGGCCTCGGCCCGCCCCAGCGGCGCGAGGAAGCCGAGCGACCCGCCACCGTGGACGGTGTCCACCAGCAGCCCGGCCAGTTCCTCCGCCGCGCCGTCCAGCTCCTCCGCCGTCACCTGACCGACCGCGTACGCCTCGCCCGCCATGTCGTCTTCCTCACTCGCTCGCGCCCGCCCGCCGCCCGGGTGGTTGCGCCATACTCGCCGGTACTGCGCCGAGACCGGGATCCCGTCGATATCCCGCCGACACTACAAGGAGCTTCGATGACGAAGCCGACCCGGATCGACCCGTCCGACCTGCTCGCCGTCGGCGACCTGCTCTCCGACGAGGAGCGGCTGATCCGCGACACCGTCCGGAGGTTCACCGAGGAGCGGATCCGCCCGCACATCGGCGACTGGTTCGAACGCGGCGCCTTCCCGGCCCGCGAACTCGCCCCCGAACTCGGCGCCCTCGGCGTGCTCGGCATGCACCTCGACGGCTACGGCTGCGCGGGCGCCGGCGCGGTGGCGTACGGGGTCGCCTGCATGGAGCTGGAGGCGGCCGACTCCGGGCTGCGCAGCTTCGTCTCGGTGCAGGGCTCGCTCGCGATGCGTTCGATCCACGCCTTCGGTTCCGAGGAGCAGAAGCAGCGCTGGCTGCCCGGCATGGCCGCGGGTGAGCTGATCGGCTGCTTCGCCCTCACCGAGCCGGACTTCGGCTCCGACCCGGCGAACATGCGGACCCGCGCGGTGCGCAAGGGCGGCGACTGGGTGCTCTCCGGCAGCAAGATGTGGATCACCAACGGCAGCATCGCCGACGTCGCCGTCGTCTGGGCGCAGACCGAGGAGGGCGTGCGCGGCTTCCTGGTCGAGCGCGGAGCGCGCGGCCTGACCGCCACCGACGTGCACGGCAAGCTCTCCCTGCGCGCCTCCGTCACGAGCGAACTCGCCTTCGACGAGGTGGTGCTGCCCGCCGACGCCGTCCTGCCGGGCGTCACCGGCCTGCGCGGACCGCTCTCCTCCCTCAACGAGGCCCGCTACGGCATCCTCTGGGGCACCGTCGGCGCCGCCCGCGACTGCTACACCGCCGCCCTCGACTACGCGAAGAGCCGGATCCAGTTCGACCGCCCGATCGCCGGATTCCAGCTCACCCAGCACAAGCTCGTCGAGATGATGCTGGAGGTGGAGAAGGCCTACCTGGTCGCCCTGCGGATCGGCCGGCTCAAGGAGGAGGGCGCGGCCCGCCCGCCGCACATCAGTTTCGGCAAGCTCAACAACGTCCGCACGGCGCTGGAGATCGCCCGCAGCGCCCGGACCGTCCTCGGGGCCAACGGCATCACCACCGAGTACCCGGTGCTGCGGCACGCCAACAACCTGGAGTCGGTGCTCACCTACGAGGGCACCAGCGAGATCCACACCCTGATCCTGGGCGAGGCCATCACGGGCGAGTCCGCCTACCACTGACGGGCCGTCCACCTCGGGAATTCCGGTGGCCGGGACCGTCGCGGCCCGGCTACCGTGCCCACCGTGAACAGCAAGCCCACCACGCCCGGCACCGCCCCGACCACCACCCTCTGGCGCCCCACCGGCCCCGAGGAGCTGGCCCTGGTCGAGGCGTCCGGCCGGCGCGCCTGGCCGCCCCGGCTGCCCGAGCAGCCGATCTTCTACCCCGTCCTCAACGAGGACTACGCGATCCGCATCGCCCGCGACTGGAACGTCCCCGCCTCCGGCGTCGGCTACGTCACCCGCTTCGAGGTCGACACCGCCTTCCTCGCCCGCTATCCGGTGCGGCAGGCGGGCGGCCGTACGATCCTCGAACTCTGGATCCCGGCCGAGGAGTTGCCGGAGCTCAACCGGAACATCGTCGGCCGCATCGAGGTCGTCCACGAGTTCCGCCCCCAGTCGTGACGCGCCCCGCCGCGCCGGGCCCCGCCGTGAGGCGCGCCGCCGCGCCGGGCCCGGGTGAGGTCCGCCCCGCCGCGCCGGGCCCGGTTGGTGCGCGCCCGGGTGAGGAAGGCCCGGGTGGGGCGCCCGCAACCGTGCCCCACCCGGCAGTGACGGCGCGCGAGGTGCGCACGGACCACGTGCTGCTCAGCTCCGCCCAGCGGACCAGCACCACCGCGCTGCTCACCCAGGCCGCCGCCCGGCGCGGCCTCGACACCGCCGTCCTGGACGGCCCGGCCACGGTCGAGCGCCTCGCGGGGCGGCCCGTCCACTGGTACGGCGGCCCGCTCTCCGCGGCCCGGATCGCCGGACCGCTCGGCCTCGCCCTGCTCGAACCCGACGACGACTGGCTCACCCGCCTGCCCGAGGAGTTCACCCGGCGCCGGATCGAGCTCACCACCCTCGCCGAGGCGTGGACGCTGCGCCGCCCGGCATTCGTCAAGCCACCCGCCGACAAGTCGCTCCCGCCCGCGGTCTACCCGGACGGCACCCGCCTGCCGCGCACCGGCGACCGGATCGGCCCCGACACGCCCGTCCTGGTCAGCGAGCCGGTGACCTTCGCCGCCGAGTACCGGCTGTTCGTCCGCGACGGCGAGGTGCTCACCGGCAGCCGCTACGCCCGCTTCGGCCGGCTCGACCCGGCACCGCTGACCGCCGAGGCCGGCGCCTTCGCCCGGCGCCTGCTCGCGGCAGTCGGCGACACCCTGCCCAGCGCCGTCGCCCTGGACGTCGGCCCGATCGCGGACCCGTACGACCCGGCCGAGCACTGGGCCGTCGTCGAGGCGAACCTGCCGTGGTTCGCGCACTGCTACGCAGCCGACCCGGACCGCGTCCTGGACGTCGTGCTGCGCGCCGCCGGACCGGTCTCCCAACTCGCCCAGGCCGACCGCCGATTCGTCCGTACGGCCGCCTGACACCCGGCGGACACCCCGCGTTCGGCGGGTGGACGCCGGGCGGTACGGCGGGAGGTGGAGCATGGCGCGGTCGGCGGCGCCCTCGGCGGGCGCGGCCGGATGTGTACGACCGAAAGGAACCCCGCCATGTCCGCTGCCCAGTGGCCCCGCCCCCGGGTGCTCGTCGTCGGGATCGACGGCGTCCGCCACGACTACCTGGAGCACGTGCCGATGCCGCGCCTCCAGGAACTCGCCGAGGCCGGGTTCCTGGTGCCGGTGACCGTCGCGGACACCACGCCCACCATGTCCGGGCCGTGCTGGGCCACCATCGTCACCGGCGTCGAGCCCGCCAAGCACGGTGTCTGGGGCAACCACCTCGGCGGCAACCGGCTCGACGTGTTCCCCGACTTCGCCACCCGGCTCGCCCGCGGCGACCGCCGCCGCACCTTCGTCGCGGCCGGCTGGGACCCGCTGATGATCAACGAGTCCGGCGGCCCGCTGTTCCGCGCCCCCGGCCGGCTCTCGTACATCGCCCCGACCGAGGACACCCCCGAAGCCTGGGAGGCCGTCGACGAGGAGGTCACCCGCGAGGCCGTCCACGTCCTGGGCACCGCCGACCCGGAAGCCTCCTTCGTCTACCTCGGCGCCGTCGACGAGACCGCCCACTTCCTCGGCTGCGGCGACGAGTACCGGGCGGCCATGCGCACCGCCGACGAACGCCTCGGCCGACTGCTCGACGCCGTCCGCGGCCGTGCCGACCACGCCGACGAGCAGTGGACCGTCATCGTCGTCACCGACCACGGCCACGTCGACGCCGGCGGCCACGGCGGCCGCACCGTCGAGGAGCGCACGGCCTGGGTCGCCTGCGCCGGGCACGGCATCCCGGCCGGCCCGCCCACCGGGGAGATCCGCCACCCGGACGTCGCCGCCCAGGTGTACGCCTCGCTGCTGCGCCCCATCGACCCGCACTGGACCCTCGACGGCCGGCCCTTCCCGGTCGCCCGGCCGGTGCCGGAGGCGGTGTCGGTACCGATCTGACCGGTGCTCTGATCGGCGGTCCGGCCGGTGCTCCGACCAGCGTTCCGACCAGCGTTCCGACCAGCGTTCCGACCAGTGATCCGACCAGCGGCCGGCACCGTTGCCGGCACCGGGCCCGACGACGACTCAGGGGCGCGCTGATGCATCCGGGTGCAGCAGGCCGGGCTGCGCCGGAGACCGGCTTGAGTGACGCTCGATCGAGGCCCGGGCGGCACTTGAAGACGGTGTGCCAGCCTGGGCGCCCCACCGTGTAACCCCGAGACCGGGTCGCTGGACATACCTCTGAAGGTGGAGACGGTACCCCGTGGGATGGAGACAAGATCGCGACCTCGTGGTGACGCTCCGGAGGCGCGGCACGGGCCACGATGGATACACCCGGACGGCAGACCTCGCCGACCGGACCGGAACCGGAGACGGAGAGGACAGGCGGGCATGAAGGGCATCGTGAGCAAGGTCGCACTGGGAGTCGCGGGCACCGGCATGGCCGTCGCCGTGGCCGCCGTGGCAATCGGCCCGAGGGTGTCCGATTGGTACGACGGACGCCACCAGGAGCAGGCCACCTACGACACCGGCAGCCAGGCCAAGGCCGAGCGCCGTTCGATGCCGACCTGGCTGCCCGACAACGCCTCCTCGGTGAAGTACCTGATGTCCACCACCGGCGACGACCGCCTGCTGCGCGCCACCCTTCCGGAAGGACGGCTGCCCGTCGGCTGCAGCACCGGCCTGCCCGGCAAGTCCGCGCACTCGGTGCCGCTGTCGCTCAAGGCCGGCTGGTTCCCCGAGGGCGTCGCGGCCAAGGCCAGTGGCACCTGCGGGCACTACAACGTGACGCTCACCGGCAACCAGCTCTACGCGTGGCAGGACGGCGCGGCGGTGCAGGCGGCCCTGCGCTCGGAGCGGCCCACCAAGCACTGAGCCGGGTGTCGTGTACTGAGCCGGGTGCCGTGCACCGAGCCGGGTGTCGTGCACCGCGCACGCCGTGAGGCTCCGAGTACGCCGCCAGGCTCCGATCGGCCCGCCGGGCACCGACAGGTGCGGGCGGGCCGTCGTCGTGCGCGAGTGCCGCCGGGGTGGCCGACGGTGGACCAGAGGGAGGACCCCCGCTGTCGGAAACGGCCTGGGCTGCGATAGGACGGGGCGTGGACAAACCCGTCCCGCCCCCGTCCCGTCCCCCGTTCCGTGAGGAGCCCCATGCCCGGCCCGACCGTCGGCCCTGCCGGCGACACGTCGACCGCTCCCTCCGCCGCCCCCACCACCGGCCAGTCCCGCCCCGGCCGGGCCACCATCGCCGTCCTGGGCGGCCTCGTGGCGCTCGGCCCGCTCACCACCGACCTCTACCTGCCAGGGCTGCCCGAGATCGCCGACGACCTGGTCGCCGAACCGGCCGCTGTCCAGCTCACCCTCACCTTCTCCATGTTCGGGGTCGCGGCCGGGCAGTTGCTCTTCGGACCGCTCAGCGACCGCTACGGCCGCCGCCCGCCGCTGCTCGCGGGGCTCGTCCTCTACACCCTGGCCAGCGTGGTGTGCGTGATCGCGCCGAGCCTGACGGTGCTGATCATCGCCCGCTTCATCCAGGGCGCGGCCGGATCCGCCGGGCTGGTCATCGGCCGGGCCGTCGCCCGGGACCGCTTCCAGGGCGTCGCGATGCTGCGGTTCCTGGCCTCCATCGCGCTGATATCCGGGCTGGCGCCGATCCTCGCCCCGATCGTCGGCGCGCAACTGATGCGGTTCACCTCGTGGCGCGGCACCTTCGGCGCGCTGACCGCGCTCGGGCTGCTCCTGACCCTGGCCGCCTTCGGGGCGCTGCGCGAGACGCTGCCGACGCAGGCCCGGGGCACCGGCGGGGTGGGCGCGGCGCTGCGCACGATGGGGCGGTTGCTGCGCAACCTGCCGTTCCTCGGGCTGGCGCTGACCAGCGCCTTCGCCTTCGGCGCGCTGTTCGGCTACATCAGCGGGTCGTCCACGGTGCTTCAGCACGTGTACCAGGTCTCGCCGCAGACCTACAGCCTGCTCTTCGGGGCGAACTCGCTGGCCATCGTCGTCATGACGCAGTTGAACGGACGGGTACTGGCGCGCCGCTTCGCTCCGCGGGGGCTGATGCTGGCCGGGCTGGCGACGGCGGTGGTCGCCGGGGTGGCGCTGGTGTTGCTGACGGCGGTCTGGGACTTCGGGCTGGTCGGGTTCTGCCCGCCGTTGTTCGTGATGATGGGCAGCATGGGTGTGGTCCTGCCGAACACGGCCGCGCAGGCGCTCAGTCTGGTCGAGCCGCGGGCGGCCGGGACGGCGTCGGCGCTGCTCGGCACCGGCAACTTCCTGTGCGGGGCGGTGGTCGCGCCGCTGAGCAGTCTCGGCGGCCGGCCGTCGGCGGTGCTGCTGGCGGTGGTCGTCCTGGCGAGCGGAGTGCTGGCGATGGCGGCGTACGTGACGCTGTGCCGGCCCGGGCGGACGAAGGCGGCGGAGGCCGAGGTGGTGGCGGGGAGCTGACGGCGGACGGCCGCCAGCCGGCGACGAACAGCGAACAGCGAACAGCGAACAGCGAACAGCGAACAGCGAACAACAAACAGATAACAGCTGACAGATAATGAAATCTGTCAGCTGTTATCTGTTATCCGTTTCCTGTTGACCGTCAGCCGTCAGCCATCAGCCGTCAAGCGCAGCTCAGGCGATCGAGAAGTCGTCGCCGAAGACGTTGCCCTGGCCGTACCAGCCGTGCAGGTACACGGTGACGGTGCCGGAGGCGCCGGTGGTGAAGGGGACGGTCAGCTTGGTCCAGCCGGAGGCGTTGGTCCAGGAGCTGGCGGTGGCGTCACCGCTGACGCCGAGGTACGCGTAGTTGCCCTGCACCCAACCACTCAGCGTGTAGCTGGTGTTGGCCTTCAGCGTGACGGTCTGCGAGCACTCGCCGGTCTGGCCGGCGGTCGCCGCCGCCTGGAGCGCGTAGGACCCGGAGTGGACCGGGGTGGAGACCACGGCGCCGCCGCTCTGGCAGGTCCACGGGGCGAGGCTGCCGGTCTCCAGGCCGCCGTTGACCAGGCCGGTGGGCGGCGGGGTCGTCCCGGTGACGGTCAGTGCGTACGTGGCGGTGTGGGTGCCGGACGGCCCGGTGGCGGTCACGGTGAGCGGGTAGCTGCCCGCCGTGGCGGCCGAGGTGGTGGCGATGTTGAGGGTGGCGCCGGTGCCGGCGGTGACGCTGCCGGGGGTGACGGTGGCGGTGACGCCGGCCGGGGCGCCGCTGACCGACAGGTTGAGGTTCTGCGCCGAGCCCGCCGTCACCGCCGTGGCGATGGCCGCGGACGTGGACGAACCGGCGGCCACGGTACCGGAGTTCGGGTTCACCGCGACCGAGAAGTCGTTGCCGGGCTGGGTGCCCGTGACGTTCAGGGTGAAGACGCCGGTGTGACTGCCGGAGGCCGCGCTGCCGGTGACCGTCAGCTGGTAAATCCCGGGCGCCACCGCCGAGGTGGTGGCGATGTTGAGGGTGGCGCCGGTGCCGGCGGTGACGCTGCCGGGGGTGACGGTGGCGGTGACGCCGGCCGGGGCGCCGCTGAC
>NZ_JBHXMU010000004.1:77522-79326 GCF_042720685.1 Kitasatospora sp. NPDC058492 | reverse complement strand
CCGACAGGTTGAGGTTCTGCGCCGAGCCCGCCGTCACCGCCGTGGCGATGGCCGCGGACGTGGACGAACCAGCGGTGACCGTCGCGGAGTTGGGGTTGACGGCCACGGAGAAGTCGTTGGTCACCGTCGATCCGCTGGTGAACGGCGCGAAGATGTGGGTGAAGTCCCAGGTGTTCTGGCTGATGCCGGAGCAGGAGTCGTCCCCCGCCTTGCCCGGGCAGCCGCCGTTGTCGCGCTGGAGCGCCCAGAAGGACAGCGTGTTGATGCCCTTCGACACCGCCCAGTTGTAGACGGTGGTGGCGTTGGCCACGGTGAAGGTCTCGGCCGCGCCGTAGTCGTCGATGCCGGCCATCTCGGTGATCCCGATCGAACCCCACAGCTGGGCGGGGGTCTTGGTCGGGTAGAGCTTGGCGAGCTGGTTGTAGAGGCCCTGCGCGGAGGTCTGGGTGTCGGCCGCCATGTCGTGGGTGGCGCCGTCGTAGTAGTCGAAGGTCATCATGTTGACGACGTCGATCCGGGCGTTGTTGCTGACCGCGTTCTTCAGCACGGCGAGGCCGCTGGAGGCCAGCCCGGTGGTGGTGGTCGGCAGCGTGTAGGAGAACTGGACGTTGCGCCCGTTGGCGGCGGCCCAGTCCTGCACGATCTTGATCGCCTTGTTGCGGCGGTCGATTCCGGCCGTGTTGGTCAGCGAGTTGTCCTCGATGTCGAGGTCGATCCGGCTGACGTCGTAGGTGGTGACGAGGTTCTCGAAGGCTGCCGCGATCTGGTTGACGTCGGTGCAGCTGTCGGCCAGTTCGGTGCCGGTGTTGTCGGCGGTGTAGCCGCCGAAGGAGGGGATCACGTCCCCGCCGTTGGCCCGGATGGTGGCGATGTCGGCGCCGAAGGTCGAGGAGGAGACCGGCTTTGAGGTGTCGCCGTTCCAGTACGGGGTGCAGGAGCCCTTGGTGGCGGCCTGGAGGAACGCCATCGTCAGGTGCTTGGCCCCGGACTGGGCGGCCAGGGCGGCGGGGCTCTGCCCGGTCCAGGACTCGAAGTAGGGGGCGAAGACCCGGCTGGGGAGCGGGGTCGCGGCCTGGGCGGAGCCCGTCCCGGCGGCGACCAGGCCGGCCGACGCGGCCAGCGTGGCGCAGGCCGTCAGGGCCGCCTGGATGGTTCTGCGTAGACGCATGGATTCTCCAACATACGTGGTGGGGCAGGACGTTGGGGATACGCGCGTGATCGGGGCGCGACGGCCGTGTGGGGTCGGCCGCGCGGGCCCGGACGTGCGGACGTGTGGGTGTGCGGGTGTGCTGACGTGCGGGACTGCTGGGTGTCCGGGTGTGCGGGCGCGCGGAAGCCCACCGACTCGCGCGGAGGCGGGTGGCGGGTACGCGTGTGCGCACGCCGTACGGAGCGGGGGTGGTGCGGGACAGGGCAGGGCAGGGCAGGGCAGTGCCTCAGCCGCCGGTGGTCACACCCCCACAGTGCATCCCGGTCGGATCGACATGCTTATGGTTGGACTAGACCACTGGTCTGTCAAGAGACCTAACAGTTCGTCAACACACCGCCCCCGTGGCCGAAGGGCCGCCCGATCGGCCGGGTGTGCGCGGTGCGGCCGGGGCTGTGGAGGTGGGCGGTGCGGCGGAGGTGGCCGGTGGTGCGGGGTGGCCGCGCTACCGAAGGGCGGATGCACCGAAAAATGGCGCCGCCGAAGAATGAAGGTGCCGTGGCCGCGCGCCCCCCGGCGGGGGGGCGGGCCCCGCGGGCCCCGGGGCACGCGGTGTGTTTTTAAAAAAAACCCACCCCCCCGAACCGGGGGGTTAAA
>NZ_JBHXMU010000004.1:0-77512 GCF_042720685.1 Kitasatospora sp. NPDC058492 | reverse complement strand
GCGCCGGCGGGGGGGGCGGTCTCATGCAAATATTTGGGGCGCGGCCGTCGTGTGGTGGGGGCGGGCGCGGGCGCCGGCGGGGGGGGGGGGGCCCCCGGCGGCCCGGTGCTCAGGACACCGGGCGGTTCGGGTGGCCGTTCCGGGTCACGCCGGCGGCGGGCAGAGGGTGGTCCGCAGCGCGTCGTTGATCTTCGCGGCGGTGTCCGGTCCGAAGCCCTGCGGGTGGTCGGGCGAGGTGAAGCGCTGGTTGGCCAGCTCGACCAGCTTCGACTTGTCCTTGGGGAACTGGAACAGCGCCTGGCACTGGTTGCGGGCCCGGTCCACGGCCTGGTCCGGCTTGCCGCCGACGATTGCCGGGTCGATCGCGTCCAACGCGGCGACCAGTTTGCCGGTCAGGTCGGTGCCCGGCTTGCCGGGCAGGCCGGCGTCGCTGGGGGGCGTGGGCTTGGCCGGGGCAGGGGCTCCGGGGGAGCCTGCGTCAGGGGCGGGGGCCGAGGGGCTGTCGGGTGCGGGCGCCGAGGGGGCCGTGGGCGTCGAGGGGGAGGCGGCCGGGTCGGGCGCGGAGGCCGAGGGCGACTCGGGCGTCGGCGGCGTCGAGGCGGTGCCGGGGGTGGGGGCCGAGGCGGCGGCGGGGGTGGTGGGGGAGCCGGCCGCGGCGGTGGCCGGGTGGGGGCCCGGTCCGGAGCTGGAGCAGGCAGCGAGGCTCACCGCGGCGAATGCCGTGAGGGTGGCGGCGAGGAGACGAGTGCGCATGGCGTCACACTGTCATGTCCGCGGCGCCGAAGGGAAGATCCTCCCGCGAGCGCGGACGGCCCGGGAGGGGGGACCTCCCGGGCCGCCGGCCCGCCGCGTCCGCAGGGCGCGCAAGGCGCCCGCCGAGGCGTGGTCAGCCGAGGCCGTTGGCCTTCAGCCAGTCCTTGGCCACCGCCGACGGGTCGTCCTTGTCGATCGCGACGCGCTTCATCAGCGCCGTCAGCCCCGCCGTGTCGAGCTTGGCCGACACCGCGTTGAGGGCCGCCGTCGCGGTGGGGTTCACGCCCGCCTTGTTGACCAGCGGGGTGACGTTCTGCGCGCCGAAGAGGTTCTTCGGGTCGGTCAGCGGGACGAGCTTCAGCTGGGGGATCTTCGGGTCGGTGGTGAACACGTTGCCGACCTGGATGGTGCCGTCCTTGAGCGCGTTCGCGGTGGCGTCGCCGGTGGGCTTCCACTCCTTGAAGTTCAGCCCGTAGACGTCCTTGAGCTGCTGCTCGCGGCGGGACTTGAACTCCGGCGGACCGCCTATCGTGAACTCGCCCGCCTTGGCGGTCAGGTCGGCGATGCTCTTGAGGCCGTACTTGTCGGCGTTCTCCTGGGTGACGCTGAGCGAGTCCTTGTCCTCGGCGGGGGAGGAGTCGAGGATCCCCAGCGCGGCGGGCAGCGTCTTGGTCAGCGCCGCGTTCACCTCCTCGGTGGTGGCGGCGGTGGACTTGGCGTCCAGGTAGGCGAGCAGCGAGCCGTTGTACTCGGGCAGGACGCTCAGGCTGCCGCTCTGGAGCTGCCCGTAGAGCACCTCGCGGCTGCCGATGTTGAACTTCTCCTCGACCTTGACGCCCTTGGCCTTGAGGGCCTGCGAGTAGATCGAGCCGAGCAGCACGTTCTCCGGGAAGTTCGCCGAGCCGACGACCACCGTCGAGCCGGCGCCCGCGCCCGAGGCGGCGGGGGAGCCCGCCGCGGAGCCGCCGCCGAGCGGGTCGCCGCCGCCGGAGGAGCCGCAGGCGGTGGCGCCGAGGGCGAGCGCGGCGAGCGTGCCGAGGACGACGGCGCGCCTGCTTCCGTGGTTTGTCGACATGGTGACAGATGTCCTTCCGGAGAGGATGGGGAACGAGGTTCAGCGGGCCCGGCGCTGGGCGCGCATCCCGGGCGGGAGCGCGTACCGGGCGAGCAGGGCGAAGAACAGCTGGGCGCCGACCGCGAGCAGCACCACCAGCAGCGCGCCGCCGACGGTGACGGCGTACTTGCGGGTGGCCAGCCCGTCGATGACGTAGCGGCCGAGGCCGCCCAGTCCGACGTAAGCGGCCACGGTGGCGGTCGCGATCACCTGGACGGTCGCGGTGCGAAAGCCGGCCAGCAGGGTCGGCGCCCCGGACGGCAGGCAGACCTGCCACAGCACCTGCGGGTGGGTCAGCCCGATGCCGCGCGCCGCGTCCCGGACGTCCGGGTCGGTGCCGCGCACCCCCTCGACGGCGGCCACCAGCAGCGGCGGCGCGGCGAGCGCGACCAGCGGGATCAGCACGGCCGTGTCGCCGACCCCGGCGAGCAGCACCGCCAGCGTCACCAGGCCGAGCGTCGGCAGGGCGCGGGTGGCACCGGCGAAGGCCGTCACGAGCGTGACGCCGCGCCCGGTGTAGCCGATCAGCAGCCCGAGCGGCACGGCGAGCAGCGCCGCGAACAGCAGGGCCTCACCGGAGAGCACCAGGTGCTCGGTGATCCGGTGCACGATCGAGTCCGGGCCGCTGCGGTGGTCGGGGGCGGAGAAGAAGTCGCCCAGCCAGTTCAGCCAGTTCACGAACCGGCTCCCTTCTCCCGGACGGCCCAGGGCGCGAGCAGCCGGCGGGCGCCCACCAGCAGCAGGTCGACGGCCAGCGCGAGGACGGCGATCAGCGCGATGCCGGCCACGATCGGGGTCGGGAAGGTGCGCTGGAAGCCGTCGATGAACAGGTAGCCGAGCCCGCCGCGCCCGATCAGCGCGCCGACGCTGGCCAGCGAGATGCTGGACACCGCCGCGACCCGCAGTCCGGCGATCAGGTACGGCACGGCGGCGGGCAGCTCGACGGAGGTCAGCCGGTGCCACGGCCCGTACCCCATCGCGGTGGCGGCCTGCCGGACCGGGTCCGGGACGGCGCGCAGGCCGTCCACGGTGGTCGGCAGCAGCACGGCGAGCGCGTAGAAGGTGAGCGGGATCATCACCGTGGCCTGGGTGGCGAGGCCGGTGTAGGGGATGAGCACCACGAACACGGCCAGCGAGGGCAGCGCGTAGACGACGTTGAAGACGGCGGACAGCGGTTGGTACAGCCGGGGGAAGCGGGTGCAGGCCAGGCCCAGCGGGACGGCCAGCAGCAGGCCGATGAGCACCGGGAGCAGGGCGATCACGGCGTGGTCGGCGAGCAGGCCGCCGAGGTAGCCGAGGTGGTCGCCGATCCAGTACCAGCGGACGATCGGTTCACCGTCCACCGGCCGCCCCGTCCGTGAGGTCACCGGCCGCCGCGCCGGCTGCCGCACCGCCCGCCGCGTCCACGGCGCCACCGGCCGCCGCGCCGGCCGCCGCGTCCGCCACCGGGATGGCCACGGGGGTGGACAGCGCGGCGAGGACGGCCTCGCGGCTCGCGGTGCCGGTGGCCCGCCCGTCGGCGTCCAGGGCCACGGCGGCCCCGGCGGGGGAGAGGACGGCGGCGTCCAGCGCGGTGCGCAGGGTGTCGGTGTCCGGCCGGTAGCCGGAGACCGGGTGCAGTTCGGCGGTGGCGGCGTCTCGGTCGATCCAGCCGATCGGGCGGCGCTCGTCGTCCAGCGTCAGCTCCCAGCCGCCGTAGCGCAGCCCGTCGGCCACCGGGCGGACGGCGACGGTGGTCGCGGGGCGCAGGGCGAGGCCGCGCAGGCCCCGGTCGCGGCCGAGGAAGGCGGCCACGCCGTCGTCCGCGGGGGTGGTGAGCAGGGTGTGCGGGTCGGCGAGCTGGGCGATCCGGCCGTGTTCGCGCAGGACCACCACCTGGTCGCCGAGCCGGACGGCCTCCTCGATGTCGTGGGTGACGAACAGCACCGTCTTGTGCAGCTCGGACTGGAGCCGCAGCAGTTCCTCCTGGAGCCCGGCGCGCACCACCGGGTCGACGGCGCTGAACGGCTCGTCCATCAGCAGCACCGGCGGGTCGGCCGCGAGGGCGCGGGCCACGCCCACCCGCTGCTGCTGGCCGCCGGACAGCTGGAACGGGTACCGCTTGCCGGTCTCGGGCGCGAGCCCGACCAGTTCGAGCAGTTCGGCGGCCCGGGCGCGGGCCTTCTTGCGGTCCCAGCCGAGCAGGTAGGGCACGGTGGCGACGTTGTCGATCACCTTGCGGTGCGGGAAGAGGCCGGCCTGCTGGATCACGTAGCCGATGCCACGGCGCAGCTTGGCGGGCTCCAGTTCGGCGACGTCCGTGTCGTCCAGCAGCACCCGGCCCGAGGTCGGCTCGACCATCCGGTTGACCATGCGCAGCAGGGTGGTCTTGCCACACCCGGACGGTCCGACCAGGACGGTTATCCGACCGGTCGGGACGTCCAGGTCCAGGCCCTCGACGGCGATGGTGCCGTCGGGGTGGCGCTTGCCGGCGCCCTCGAATCTGATCACGGGGAGTTTCCTCGTCAGGGCGCCCCGGGGAGGCGGCGCCTGTTTCGGTCGTACGGTTGATGGCGGTTTGTCGACAAGCGGCGACGGCGTGGGCCGTACCGGCCGCTGCCGTGACGGCGTCTGTCGGATCGACCGCCCGGGCGTTCTTCCGCCCGCGTGGCTGCCCAGCTTCGGACCGGCGGAAACTCTGATCAGACTATGACCTGCATCATCTCCTGTCTCTCACTTACCACCCGGCACGGGGCCCAGACCCCGCCGCCGGACGGCCGGGGCCGACCGGGCGCCCGACGTTTCGGCAGGTCAGAGGGTCGGGGCGCGGACACCCTGACGGCGGGTCGAGGGCTCGCGCCCCGGACGATCAGCCCGTCAGCCGCCGAGCGCCCCAGCCCTCCAGGCTCTCAGCCGCCCCGGCGCGTCGGCAGCCCGGAGGCCGCCCAGCCGACGAAGCCGCCGTCCAGATCGGTCGCCCGGTGCAGCCCCAGCTCGCGCAGCGAGGCCGCCGCCAGGCTGGAGGCGTACCCCTCCGAGCAGACCACGATCACCTCGACGTCGTAACCCGACGCCTCGGGGATCCGGTGACTGCCCGTCGGGTCCAGCCGCCACTCCAGGACGTTGCGCTCGATGATCAGCGAGCCGGGGATCTCCCCCTCCGCCGCCCGCTGCGCCGCCGGACGGATGTCCACCAGCAGCGCGCCGTCCAGCTGCGACTGGTACGCCTCCCGGGCGCGCGGACGGTGGACGCCCTCGCGGGCCCGCTCCACCAGGTCGTCGATCGTGGTCACCATTGCTCCGGTCCTTCCTCCGAGGTGCGGACGAGCCCGCCGGCCCGCAGGTCGTAGTGCGCCATCGAGCCCAGCGGGGGCGAGTAGGCGTGCAGGGTCACGGCCGGGCCGGACGCGGTGTTGCGCACGTCGTGCACGTACTCGGGGCCGAAGGCGCGGGCGGTGCCGGCCGGGACCCGGCGGATCAGCAGGCCCTGCTCCGGCCCGCCGAGGGACAGCTCCTCCAGCTCACCGAGGGCGACGGCGAACGCGCCGCGCGAGCCGCCGTGGTCGTGGAAGCCGGTGGACTGGCCGGGCAGCCAGCTGATCAGCCACACCTCGTGGTCGTCGTCGGCCACCAGCCGCTGGTACCAGCGCTCCTCGGTGGAGAGCCGGACGAGGTGGATCCACTGGTCGGGCTGTTCGGCCAGTTCTCGGACGACGGCGCGCAGGGCGCTCGGGGTGAGCGGCGCGCCGGCCTCCTCGGTGGCGGTGGCGGTGGCCCTGGATGTTCTGGCCAGTGCCGATGCCAGTGCTGGTGCCGCTGCCGCTGCCGGGGTCGGGGCTTGGGCGGCAGCGGGTTCGTCGGGGGCGAGGTTCAGGCTCATGGGGGCGTCCTCGGGTGCAGCGGGAACGTCGGCGGGGTGCGCCCTGGTCCGGCGGCGGGCGAGGGCACGGGCCGACGGAGCGGCACGGCACGCGCGGGTGCGCCGGGCGGGGCGGGAATCAGAACTCGGGGTGCGGGTGCGCGGCGCGGGCCCTGGCAGACGTCACAGGGCGGGGGCGGCGGGGAGAGCCAGGGTCAACAGGCACAGATGGAACTCGCCTGGCGTCGCAGATCGACGTGCAGGCGGCAGACCAGAGTGGTGCCGGTGTCCATGCGCCGGATCCTTCCCGAGCCAACCGGACGAAGTCAAGCCGGATGGGGCCGGCCGCCACCGGCCGCCCCGCTGCTCCACCCCCGGCCGACCGGCCGTCGAGCCGTTCTGGACCGGAACCGCCGAACGGCACTCGCATGCGTAAGGACCCCACTTGCGGGGTAAATGATCGTTTCATCCCATCCAGGCCCCTCCGCGTGTCCGCGTCACGAGATCGCCCCAGATGCGTTACCGCCAACGTATTGTCAGGCCACCGAGGCCCGGCCTACGGTCTACAGACCGCTTTCTACGCACGTAGACCCCTGCGGATCCCCGGCGGTCCGCAGACGAGACCCGCCCGCCCCGTCAACCCTCAGACCGCAGGCCCGACCCCATGGCCGGGCAGCGGAGTTGCGGAGGTATCCATGTCGCAGATCGTCCGTGCCGCGCTCGTCCAGACCCGCTGGACCGGCGACCAGGAGAGCATGATCGCCCTTCACGAGCGGTACGCCCGCGAGGCCGCCGCCCAGGGCGCGAAGATCATCGGCTTCCAGGAGGTCTTCAACGCCCCGTACTTCTGTCAGGTCCAGGAAGCCGAGCACTACCGCTGGGCCGAAGCCGTCCCCGACGGCCCCACCGTCCGCCGGATGCAGGGCCTCGCCCGTGAACTCGGCCTGGTGATCGTCGTCCCGGTCTACGAGGAGGAACAGGCCGGGGTCTACTACAACACCGCCGCCGTCATCGACGCCGACGGCAGCTACCTCGGCAAGTACCGCAAGCACCACATCCCGCAGGTCAAGGGCTTCTGGGAGAAGTACTACTTCAAGCCCGGCAACCTCGGCTGGCCCGTCTTCGACACCGCCGTCGGCAAGGTCGGCGTCTACATCTGCTACGACCGCCACTTCCCCGAGGGCTGGCGCGCCCTGGGCCTGGCCGGAGCGCAGATCGTCTACAACCCCTCCGCCACCAGCCGAGGCCTCTCCGCCTACCTCTGGCAGCTGGAACAGCCCGCCGCCGCCGTCGCCAACGAGTACTTCGTCGCCGCCATCAACCGCGTCGGCACCGAGGAGTACGGCGACAACGACTTCTACGGCACCTCCTACTTCGTCGACCCGCGCGGCCAGTTCGTCGGCGACGTCGCCTCCGACAAGGAGGAGGAGCTCGTCGTCCGCGACCTCGACCTCGGCCTGATCGAACAGGTCCGCCAGCAGTGGGCGTTCTACCGCGACCGCCGCCCCGACGCCTACGGACCGCTCGCCGAGGCCTGAGGAGCAGCGCGATGACCACCCGCGACCCGCACCAGCGCACCATCGTCCGCGGCGGCCTCGTCATCACCGCCGCCGACGAACTCCACGCCGACGTCCTCATCGAGGGCGAACGCATCGCCGCCCTCTCCGCCACCGGCAGCTCCGCCGCCGAGGCCTGGAGCGCCGACACCGTCATCGACGCCACCGGCCACTACGTCATCCCGGGCGGCGTCGACGCCCACACCCACATGGAACTGCCCTTCGGCGGCACCTCGGCCTCCGACACCTTCGAGACCGGCACCCGGGCCGCCGCCTGGGGCGGCACCACCACCATCGTCGACTTCGCCGTGCAGTCCGTCGGCGGCTCGCTGCGCGAGGGCCTGGACACCTGGCACGCCAAGGCCGACGGCAACTGCGCCGTCGACTACGCCTTCCACACCATCGTCTCCGACGTCAACGAGGGCGTCCTCAAGGAGATGGACGCCCTCGTCGACTCCGGCGAGTCCACCTCCTTCAAGCTCTTCATGGCCTACCCCGGCGTCTTCTACAGCGACGACGGCCGCATCCTGCGCGCCATGCAGCGCGGCGCGGTCAACGGCGGGCTGACCATGATGCACGCCGAGAACGGCATCGCCATCGACGTCCTGGTCGAACAGGCCCTCGCCGCCGGACACACCGCACCCCGCTACCACGGCGAGGTCCGCCGCGAACTCCTGGAGGCCGAGGCCACCCACCGGGCCATCAAGCTCGCCCAGGTCGCCGGCAGCCCGCTCTACGTCGTCCACGTCTCCGCGGCGGCCGCCCTCGCCGAGCTCGTCCAGGCCCGCGACGCCGGGCTCAACGTCTTCGGCGAGACCTGCCCGCAGTACCTGTTCCTCTCCACCGACAACCTCGCCGAGACCGGTGCCGACGGCTTCGAGGGCGCCAAGTACGTGTGCAGCACGCCGCTTCGGCCGCGCGAGCACCAGGAGGCGCTCTGGCGCGGACTGCGCGCCAACGACCTCCAGGTGGTCTCCACCGACCACTGCCCGTTCTGCTTCACCGGGCAGAAGGAACTCGGCCGCGGCGACTTCTCGAAGATCCCCAACGGCCTGCCCGGCGTGGAGAACCGGATGGACCTGCTCCACCAGGCCGTCGTGGACGGGCACATCACCCGTCGGCGCTGGATCGAGATCGCCTGCACCACGCCCGCCCGGATGTTCGGGCTGCACCCGCGCAAGGGCACCATCGCGCCCGGCGCCGACGCCGACCTCGTCGTCTACGACCCCACCGCCGTGCAGACCGTCTCCGCCGCCACGCACCACATGAACGTCGACTACTCGGCGTACGAGGGCCGCCAACTCACAGGCCGCGCCCGCACCGTGCTCTCACGCGGCACCGTCGTGCTGGACGGCGAAACCTGGCTCGGCCGGGCCGGCCACGGCACGTTCCTGCGCCGCGACACCTGTCAGTACCTGACCTGACCACTCTCCCGCACCGCCGCCCGGGCCCGTGCGCACGATGGCCCGGGCGGCGGAACCACCCTCCCCGGAGCCACCCATGGACATCGGCCTCGTCCTGCAGACCGACCCGCCCGCCCGCCTGCTCATCGACCGGATGATCCGCGCAGAACAGGCCGGGTTCAGCCACGGCTGGACCTTCGACTCCTGCGTCCTGTGGCAGGAACCGTTCGTCATCTACAGTCGGATCCTCGCCGAGACACGGCAGTTGACCGTCGGACCGATGGTCACCAACCCCTCCACCCGCACCTGGGAGGTCACCGCCTCCCTGTTCGCCACGCTCAACGACATGTACGGCAACCGCACCGTCTGCGGCATCGGCCGCGGCGACTCCGCCATGCGGGTCGCCGGACGCCGCCCCGCCACCCTCGCCCGGCTCTCCCAGGCCATGCACGCCATCAAGGAACTGGCCGAGGGGCGGACGGTCGAGGTGGACGGCACCGAGATGCACCTGCCGTGGGTCGGCCCCGGCGCCGAACTCCCCATCTGGATGGGCGCGTACGGGCCGAAGGCACTCGCGCTGACCGGTCGTCAGGCCGACGGGTTCATCCTCCAGTTGGCCGACCCGTACCTCACCGAGTACATGATCAAGGCGGTGCGGTCCGCCGCGGCCGAGGCCGGCCGGGACCCGGACGCCGTCACCATCTGCGTCGCCGCCCCCGCCTACGTGACCGCCGACGACTCGCCCGCCGCGCTCGCCCACGCCCGGGAGCAGTGCCGCTGGTTCGGCGGGATGGTCGGCAACCACGTGGCCGACCTGGTCAGCCACTACGGCGCGCACTCCGACCTCGTCCCGGAGGCCCTCACCGACTACATCAAGGGGCGCCAGGGCTACGACTACAGCCACCACGGCCGGGCCGGGAACCCCGACACCGCCTTCGTGCCGGACGAGATCGTCGACCGCTTCTGCCTCATCGGCCCGCCGCAGGCCCAACTCGCCCGCCTGGAGCACCTCCGCTCCCTCGGCGTCGACCAGTTCGCCGTCTACGCCATGCACGACGCCGTCGAGGCCACCATCGACGCCTACGGGACCGACGTCATCCCGCATCTGTCCCGCCAACCCCGGACGTAACGCCATTCGCGCAGAGGGGAGTTGCCCATGGCCGGGTCGAACTCTGACCGGCCGCAGGAGAGTTGCCGTCCGACGGCTACACCGACGACGACCTGCGGCCGGTCCCGGTGGCGCGGCGCACCTGGACCACCTGCAACTTCCCGGCGCTCCGGGTCGGCTGGCCGACTACGGCTGGGCGGTCGGCTTCGGGTCGGCCTCGGTGCTGTACCTCGTGCTGGGCACGGCCTCGGGCGCCCGGCGGGCGGGTGCGACGGGCGGAAGGGGGTGGGCGGCTGACAAGTGACAGCAAACGGATAACGGCAAACGGATGACAGCGAACAGATAACAGATAACAGATTTCGAAATCTGTTATCTGTTATCTGTTATCTGTTCGCTGTCGCTTGTCCGCTGCCGTTTGCCCGCTGTCATCCGCCGGCCGCTGCCCGGTCGACGGCCGCCAGCACCTTCGCCGTGCCGTCCTCGGCCGCGAGCGTGGCCGCCGCCGCCCGGGCCTGGTCGCGGTAGCGGGGGTCGTCGAGGGCTTGGCGGATGGCGGCGGCGAGGCGTGTGGCGGTGAGGGCGCGTAGCGGTACCGGCCCGGGGGAGACGCCGAGGCGGGTGAGTCGGTCGGACCAGAACGGGGCGTCGAGCTGTGCGGGTACCGGGACGGCTGGCGTGCCGCAGCGCAGGGTGGCGGCGGTCGTGCCGGCTCCGGCGTGGTGGATCACGGCGGCCATGCGGGGGAACAGCCAGTCGTGCGGGGCGTCGCCGATGGTCAGGACGTCCTCCGCCTCGCCGGCGGCGAGGTCGCTCCAGCCCGACTGCAGGACGGCCCGGACCCGGGCGGCGCGGACCGCGGCGACCACCGTCGCGGTGAGCCTGCCGGGGTCGGGGACGACCAGGCTGCCGAAGCCGACGAAGACCGGCGGCGGTCCGGCGGCGAGGAAGTCGAGCAGTCGGGCCGGGGGCCGCCAGCCCGGATCCCGTACCGGCCACCAGTAACCGGCCACGTCCAGCCCCGGGCGCCAGTCGGCGGGTCGCGGGACGACGGCAGGCGAAAACCCGTGCAGGACGGGGTACTTGCGCCTGGCGCGGCCGGCGTCGAGCGGCGGCAGGCCGAGGCGGCGCCGCAGCCTGCGTGCGGCGGGGGCGAAGAGCTGGTCGGTCGCGACCTGGACGGCGTGCCCCGCGAGCAGGTTGCCCGGGCGGCCGAGTGAGCGGGCGCCGGTGACGGCGGGCGCGAACTCCCGCGTGGGGGAGAGCGGTTGGAGGTGCAGGCCGATGCTGGGAATGCCTGCGGCCTCGGCGGCGACCTGGCCGAGCGGGCTGGTCGTGCTGGTGGTGAGCAGCAGGTCGGTGCCGAGTGCCGTGGCGTCGGCGATGCCGTCGGCGAGCTCAGGCATGAACTTCCGCCCCAGCTGCAGCAGTTGCAGGACGGCTAGCGGTCCGGTGCCGGCCTGGAGCAGGCGCCGCCCCTCGGCGGAGGCGAGTTCGGCGCGCGGGTCGACCGGCAGCGGGCGGAACTCCAGCCCTGCGGTCCGCACCGAGGCGGCGAAAGTGGCGTGGGTCGCGACGGTCACCTGATGGCCGGCCGCCTGGAGGCGGGCGCCGAGCCCGGTGAACGGGGCCACGTCGCCCCGGGATCCGGCGGTGGCGATCAGGATGCGCATGGCCGCAGTATCCCGGCTCGGGCGCCCCGCCGGGAGGGTGCCTCGCCCGGAGCGGCCCGGTCCGGGGTGGCCGGTTCGGGCCGGTGCTCCCGCGGCGCCGGAACCGGGCGGCGGTGGGCGGCGTCCTTCCTGGCAGAGCGGCGGAAACGGGGCCGTCGCGCCGTGGACGGGAGGGACAGATGAGCATCGTCGCGTGGATCGTGCTTGGCCTGCTGGCGGGGGCACTGGCCAAGCTGCTGCTGCCGGGAAAGGACCCGGGCGGCATGATCGTGACAACCCTGATCGGTATCGCCGGTTCCTTCGTCGGCGGTTGGATCGCCTCGCACTTCCTGCACAGGTCGGTGACGGCGCACTTCTTCGACATGGCGACCTGGGTGTCGGCGATCGGCGGCGCCCTGGTGCTGCTGATCATCTACCGGCTGGTGTTCGGCAGCTCCCGACGCTAGCCCGGGCGCCGGGAACCGGCCCCGCGCCGACGCGGACACGGTGTCGCGCAGCCGAGCCGGCCAGGCCCACGGGGCGGCCGGCTCGGCTCAGCGCGTCGCTGCCGACGCCTCCGTGACCCACTCCGGCAGGTCCTCGCGGGCGGCCAGCCAGGCGGTCGGCACCTCGGCGAGGCCGGTGCGGGCGGCGACCATCCCGGCGGCGATCGCGCAGGTGGTGTCCATGTCGCCCCAGCCCTCCAGGGCGTGCCAGATCGCCTCGGGCAGTGAGTCCAGGTGCCCGGCGGCGGACCAGAGGGCGAACGGGACGGTGTCCGGGGCGGAGATCATGAACCCGGAGCCGAGCACGTTGGCGGCCTGCCGGACGCTCATGTGTCCGGGCAGCCGGGCGGCGATCCGCAGACCGGAGCGCACTTCGCTGTCCGGCAGGCGACCGGCCACCTCCGTCAGCAACTCGGCACGGCCGGGCGGGGTTTGGCCCCGGCTGCGGACCGCGAGTGCCGTCGCGAGGGCGACCGCCACCGCGCCTGCGACCGCCTCCGGGTGGAAGTGCGTGGCGAGCGCCTGGAGTTCGGCCTGCCGGGCGACGGCGTCCAGGTCGTCCGCGAACCAGGCGCCCAGTGGGGCGACCCGCATCGCGGCGCCGTTCCCGTACGAGCCCTGACCCTCGAACTGGCGCGAGGTGATGGCGCGCCAGTCCCCGCCGGCGCCGATCTCACGCAGCACCCGGTGCATCGACGGGCCGTACTTGCGCCCGTACTCACGGGCGTACTCCTCGGCGAACTCGCCGGCCAGCGCATCCTGCCGGACCTCGCCCCAGGAGGCCAGGTGGCGGACGAGGACCAGCGCCATCGCGGTGTCGTCGGTCCAGTGCCAGGGCGCCGGGCGGAGCTGGCGGGCGGCCAGCGCGGCGGGTGCCTCGTCGAGCGGGGCCGAGAACCAGCGGTCGCCGAAGGCGTCGCCGAGGGCGAGCCCCTGCAGACTGTCCAGGGCCGGGCGGGCCGGACGGGGCGGAGGGGTTGGACGGGCCGGACGCATGTCGTCCTCCAGGTGAGATCAACCGTGCGCGGCAGTCTGCCGGACGGCCGGGCCCGCGGGCGACCGGGTTTCGCTCCGGTGTCGGCGGGCCCGGCCGTCGGTGCCCGGGTCAGGGGCGCCCGGGGCGTCGGAGGTCCGTCACTTGGCGAGCAGGCCGCCGAGGATGAGCTTCCAGAGGGCCTCGAAACGGTCCTCGATGGTCGGCTCGGACCACGAGGACGCGTACGCCGGGTCGTGGAAGGGGCTGGTGGCGTCGAAGACGGCGCGGGCCGTGGAGAGGATGTGGGCGAGCTTGAACTCCTTCCTCTCCATGCCGTCCTGGACGATCTGGGCGATCTGGGTGACCAGGGTGTCGATGTGCGCCTCGACGATGCCGCTGTTCTCCTTGACCAGCACCATGTAGGTGGCGAACAGCTCCGGGTCGTCCAGCGCCTTCTTCCGCTTGGCCGCGAACAGTGTCACCAGCCAGCGGTGCAGCTGCTCGACGGCCGAGCCGGGCTCGGTCGAGATGAAGGCGAGCTGGTGGTGCGCCTGGTCGAGCCAGCGCTGGGTGACCGCCTCGCGCAGCGCGGCCTTGCTCGGGAAGTGGCGGTAGACGCTGCTGTGGCTGACGCCGAGGATCCGGGCGACGTCCACGACGGTGGCCTTGGCCGGGCCGAACCGCCGGAGGACGTCCTCCGCCGCGATCAGGATCTGCTCGGCGGTGAGTGTGGTGTCCGTGGTCACGGGGAGGTCCGTCCTTGGGGTCGTGCGGTCGAGGGTGGTGCTGCCGTCCCCGGCGGTCGGGCCGGTTCGGGTTGGTCAGTGCTCGCTGTCCAGGTGTGCCATCTGGGCGGCAGCGTAGCGGTCGCCCGCTGCGGAGCCGGCGGGGACGGCCGCCTCGATGGCCGCGAGGTCGGCCGCGGTGAGATTGACGTCCAGCGCGCCCAGCGCTTCGGTGAGGCGGTCGCGGCGGCGGGCGCCGACCAGCGGAACGACGTCCTCCCCGCGCGAGGCGACCCAGGCGATGGCGACCTGGGCGACGCTCGCCCCCTTCGCGGCGGCCACCGCGCGCAGCGCCTCGACGAGCGCGAGGTTGTGGGCCAGGTTGTCGCCCTGGAAGCGCGGGCTGTGGCCACGGAAGTCGGTGCCGGCCAGGGCGCGGCCCTGGTCCCAGTGGCCGCTGAGCAGGCCGCGGGAGAGCACGCCGTAGGCGGTGACGCCGATGCCGAGCTCGCGGGCGGTGGGGAGGATGGCGTCCTCGATCGAGCGGGAGATCAGCGAGTACTCGATCTGCAGGTCGCTGATCGGGTGGACGGCGGCGGCGCGGCGCAGGGTGTCGGCGCCGACCTCCGACAGGCCGATGTGGCGGACGTAGCCGGCCTTCACCAGGTCCGCGATGGCGCCGACGGTCTCCTCGATCGGGACGCTCGGGTCCAGGCGGGCGGGGCGGTAGACGTCGATGTGGTCGGTGCGCAGGCGGCGCAGCGTGTAGGCGAGGGCGGTCTTGGTGGCGGCGGGGCTCGCGTTGTAGCCGAGCCACTGGCCGTCCGGGCCGCGCTGGGCGCCGAACTTCACGCTGATCTGCACGCTCTCGCGGGTGCGGCCGCGCAGGGCCTCGTGGATCAGCAGCTCGTTGTGGCCCATGCCGTAGAAGTCGCCGGTGTCGAGCAGGGTGACCCCGGCGTCGATCGCGGCGTGGATGGTGGCGATGCTCTCGGCCTCGTCGGCCGGGCCGTACAGGTCGGACATGCCCATGCAGCCGAGGCCGAGGGTGGAGGTGACCGGTCCGGAGGTGCCGAGGGTGCGCTGTGTGGGGCGGGAGGTCGTGGCCACGGGGACTCCAGGGGTGGGTGCGGCGATGGGTGGGGTGACCCGGAGTCCACTATGGCACGACAGCGAACAGATTTCAAAATCTGTTCGCTGTCGTCTGTTATCTGTTATCTGAAAGCTGTCACCTGTTATCTGTCACCCGCCGACCCGATCGGCCGCCCGGCTGCGGTTCTCGTGCGAGAGGGTGCCTCGTCGGCTGCGGCCTCGCCTGCCGGGGGCTCTGGCGGCGAGGTCGGACCCCAGTCCTCCCGTCCGCCCGGTGCCCGGAGCAGGTAGGCGCGGGCCGGCGGCAGGTTGCGCCACACCGTGCGCTCGCCCAGCCCGTACGTCGCCTCGAACCGCCGCAGCAGTCGCACCACTGCCCGGTGGCGGGCGCTCTGCCGGGGCCCCGAGGACAGGGTGCGAGCCGTCGTCGTGCCGAGGTAGCCGAAGTACGTCAGCTCGCCCCCGGGCAGCAACAGCCGCAGGTAGAGGTCGAGGAGGCGGCGCACCTGGGCCGGCTCGAAGTTGGTGAACGGCAGGCCCGACACGATCACGTCGTACCGCTCGTCCGTCTCGCCGGCCCCGCCCGCTCGGCCCGTCTCGTTGGTCTCGTCCTGGGGCAGTTCCTCCACCCGGCAGGCCGACAGTCGCAGGGCGACGCCTGGGCGTCGTGCGGCCAGCACCGGGTCCTCCCGCAACCGGTCGGCGAAGCGCGGGTTCGCCTCGACGACGTGCAACCGGTCGCCCGGGAGCAGTACTTGGGCCAGCCGGCGGGTCACCACGCCCGTCCCGGCGCCGACTTCCAGCACCGAGATCGGCCGATTCGGGCGGCTCGTGGCCGGAACCGTCAGGGCGTTCACCAGGTCCTCGCCGCTCGGTGCCAGCGCGCCGGTGTCGTGGAAGGTGCGCAGGGCCTCGGCGAGGAACAGCAGGTGGTCCCCGGCGGATCGTGAACTACGCTGCGGGCCAAGAGAGTCGAGGTGGGGGCGGGGGCGGAGCTTTTCGGTGGTCATGCCGTCGACGCTAGGTAGCCTGGCCGCACCCCGAATCGGCCGACGAGCGACGCGTACCCCCGACGAAAGTCGAGGGCACGGGTACCTGGGAGAAGGGGGCGCCCGCCCGCCGCCCGCCCGTAGCATCGAGACGGACGGACGGAGAGAGCGCGGAGGGAGCCCGATGCGAGAGGACGGGAGCGGCCCGATGCGCACAGGCCTGTTGGGCTGGTACGGCCCGGACCGCCGGCTGTGGAGCGACACCCTGCTGCTGCTCGGCATCCTCGCGCTCACCGCCGAGGAGGGCCTCTCCCAGTGGATCCACGCCGACGAGCCGTTGAGGATGCCCCGGACCGTCATGGCCGCCCTCGCCCCGCTCTCCCTGCTGTTCGCCCGCCGCTACCCGATGGCCTCCGCCGTCCTGCCGGTGCTCACCGGCGGCCTGTTCAACCGCGCCTTTCCCGGACTGTTCAGCGTCTACTACCTCGCCTCCCTCGGCCGGACCGGCCCGGCGGTGGCCGGCGGCGCCCTCATCGCAGTGGTGAGCGCGACCCGAGCCGACTCGCTGGTCGGCTGGGCGGGCACCACCGGATCCCAACTCCTCGTCCAGGCGGCGACCTTGTCCGTCGGCCTGTGGTTGCACGGCCGCCGGGTGCTGATCCGCACCCTGCACGAGCAGGTGGACGTGCTGCGCCGGGAGCGCGAACTGCGCGCCGAACGGGCCCGGGCCGCCGAACGGGCCCGGATCGCCCGGGAGATGCACGACGTGCTCGCCCACCGTCTCAGCCTGCTGGTGCTGCACGCCGGGGTGCTGCGCGACCAGGCCCTCGCCGGCACCGTCGCCGCCGACCCGGACCGGCTCACCCACCGCCTCGAACTGCTGCGCACCACCGCCGCACACTCGCTCGACGACCTGCGCGACGTCCTCGGCGCCCTGCGGGCCGACCCGCCGACAGCACCGGCCGCCGAGGAGGTGCCGGCCGTACCGCTCCGGGCGGAGCGCGTCCCGGCGCCCGCGCTGCGCGATCTCACCGAACTCGTCGGCGAGGCCACTTCGGCCGGGCAGCAGGTCGAACTGGCCCTCGCCGGCGACCCGGAGACCGTCCCCACCACCCACCGGCTGGCCGTGCACCGTCTGGTCCAGGAGGCGCTGACCAACGCCCGCAAGTACGCGCACGCCGCGCCCGTCACCGTCCGGGTCCGTTACGGCGCCCCGGCCACCACCGTCGAGGTCCGCAACGGCCCGGGGGAGGCGTCGCCGAACGGGCCGGGCACCAGCGGCGGGTACGGTCTGGTGGGGCTCACCGAACGGGTCGACGCGCTCGGCGGCCACCTCGACGCGGGACCGGACGGCGGTGGCGGCTTCCGGCTCTCGGCCCGCCTGCCCGCACCGGAGCGCCCGCCGCAGACCGTGCCAGAACCCGTGCCAGGACCAGTGCCTGGGCCCGTCCCAGGACCGGGGCGCGACCCCGGATCCGGGCCTTCCCCGACCCTTGCTCCCTCCCCGACCCCGACCCCGACCCCGAAGCCGAAGGACGACGCATGATCCGCACGATGGTGGTCGACGACGACGCGCTGGTGCGGCTCGGTCTCGTCGACCTGCTCGCCCAGGACCCGGCCCTCACCGTGGTCGCCGAGGCCACCGACGGACTGCAGGCCGTCGAACTCGCCCGCAGCCAGCGGATCGACGTGGCGCTCATGGACATCCGGATGCCCCGGCTCGACGGCATCGCCGCCACCAGGCGCCTGCGCGAACTGCCCGACGCCCCGCGCGTGATCGCGCTCACCACCTTCGACCTCGACGAGTACGTGTACCAGGCGCTCGCCGCCGGGGCCGACGGCTTCCTGCTCAAGGACACCCCGCCCGCCGAGATCGCGCGGGCCGTCCACGTTGTCGCCGGCGGCCAGGGGATGCTGCACCCGGCGGCCGCGCGGCGCCTGATCGACCGCTACCACCGCACCGGTGCGCCCCGGTCGGTCGCCGCCCGCAACCGGGTCGCCGGGCTGACGCCGCGCGAGACGGACGTGCTGCGCGAACTCGCCGACGGGCTCTCCAACGCGGAGATCGCGGGCGTCCTCGGGATGCGCGAGAGCACCGTGAAGGCGCACGTCAGCCGGATCCTGACCGGGCTGGGCGTCGGCAACCGGGTCCAGGCCGCGCTGCTCGCGCGCGATGCCGGGCTGGTCGAGGACGGCGCCTGAGTCGGAGCCTGCCAGCGGTGCCCTGAGTCGGCGCCCTGAGTTGGTGCCGGGCGGTGCAGTGCAGGGCGGTGCCGTCGTGGCTCGTGTGGTCGCTGGTCCTGCCGATGCCCGACGCCCGGTGGTGCGCACGGTGGCGGGTGGGGCGTCATGTCGTCCGGTGTTCACGCGAGTGTTCCCGGGGCGTCGGACCGGGCTCCCCCTGAGCCGGTCGCGTGCTCCCGGTTCGTACCGCGCGCTGAGCCGTTGTCACCCATCCGGCGTGGAAATCCCGCGCCTTGGCGGTTTGCGCTGCCGAACCCGGGCGGCGGGTCCATGGTGGAGATGGGCGCGATCCGGCGACCGCGCCCGCGCGCCGATCCAGGCCCGCGCGCCGCGCGCCCGCCGCTGTTCTCCGACGGGTGTCCGAGGTTGAGGGCCCGGTCCCGGCACGCTGGGAGCAGGGCCACCTCGCAGGAAGCCGAACGGTTCTTCTAGGCTCACATCTCGGCTTCCCTGCGGCGGTCCGGCCCGTTGCGCCCGCCGTCAGGAAGCCGCCGTCCACGGGGCCCCGGGCGGACCGGGGCCACCGGATCGAGCGAGGAGGACGCAATGCCAAGCACGCCGCCCAGCCGTTCCACCGCACTTGGGCCAGACGGTCCGTTCCGAAGGGCCGGGCACCATCCCGGTCGATCGGCGCGGTCCAGCCGGGCCTGGCAGCCGGGTTGGGGTGGCCGGCCGGTCCGGCCGCTGAATACCGGCAGCGGCCGCGGAGGCGAACGTTGAGTCCCCAGATCGTCGGGTCGCCCGCCGCGCCGAGTGCCGCCGCCGCCCCCGACGGTGACTCCGCCCCCGCGCCCGCCCCTGCCTCGGACCGCGCCCCCGTCGACCTCCCGGCCGCTGCTGACGGTGAGGCCCTCACCGCTACCGCTACCACCAGCGCTACCACCACCGCTCATGCCACGGCCACGGCCACGGCCACAGCCTCGGCCACCGCTGCCGCGACCGCCGCGCTCCCCGGCCTGCCGCAGGCCCTCAGTACCCGCGCCCGTACGCTGGCCGGGGCCGTCCGGCGCCGGTGCACGGACCTGGCCCGGATCGAGTCACCCAGCGGAGACGTACCCAGACTCGACGCTCTCGCCGAGGAGTTGAGCGCCGGGTTCAGCGCCACCGGTGCCACCGCGCGACGCGAGCCCGGGCCGGCCGGCGACCACCTCGTCCTGGATTGGGAGGGGCAGGACGAGACCCTGCCGCACCTGTTGATCGTCGGCCACCACGACACCGTCTGGCCGGTCGGCACCCTCGCCGACTGGCCGGTCACCGAGCAGGACGGTCTGCTCAGCGGCCCCGGCGTCGTCGACATGAAGGGCGGACTCGCCATCCTGGAAGGCGCGTTCGCCCTGCTCGCCGACCTCGGGCAGCGGCCGCACCGCGCCGTCCGGCTGGTCGTCGTCTCCGACGAGGAGGTCGGCAGTCCGGACGGACGGCGCCTGGTCGAGCGCCAGTTGCGCGGCGCGGCCGCGGTCCTGGGGCTCGAACCTCCGCACCCCGACGGCCGGTTGAAGACGGCCCGGCGCGGCAGCACCCGGGTCCGGCTCACCGTCACCGGGCGTGAGGCCCACGCGGGCAACGACGCCCACGACGGGGTGTCGGCGGTCGACGAACTCGTCGACCAGCTCGTCGTCGTCCGCGGCCTCGCGGGACAGCCGGGGACGGAGCTCAACGCCGGTCGGATCAGCGGGGGTTCGCGGGCCAACGTGGTCGCGGGCCGGGCCGAGGCCGAGCTCGGCCTGCGGTTCTCCACCGCCGAGGCACAGCGCCGTACGCTCGACAACCTGGCTCGGCTCACCGCGCTGCGCCCGGGGGCCAGGGTCCGGACCGAGGTGCTGTCCAGCCGTCCGGCGTGGCCCGAGCGCACCGGCAACCCGCTGCTGCGGCACGTTCGTTCACTCGCGGCGGTGCTCGGGCAGCAGCTGGACGGTGGTCCGGCGGGCGGTGCGGGGGACACCAACTTGCCGGGCTCGCGTGGGCTGCCGACGCTGGACGGCTTCGGCGCGGTCGGTGCCGGTGCGCATGCCCGGCACGAGCACATCCGGCTCGACCAGCTGGCACCCCGGATCGCCCTGCTGGCCGCGCTCCTCGCCGTACCGCTGCCGAGGCTGCGCGACCGCACGGAGGGTTGAGCGGGCCGCCGACGGTCGGGGGCTATCGGCGAGCAGAGAGCAGGGAGCAGAGAGCAGGGAGCAGAAAGCAGGGAGCAGAAAACAGAGAACAGAAGACGGGTGACAAGTAACAGCTAACAGATAACAGCTAACAGATAATGAAATCTGTTAGCTGTTATCTGTTTGTCGCCCGCCCGCCGCCCGCCACCCGCCGCCTGCGCCCACTGCCCACCGCCCGAAACCCCGCCCCTCGCCCGCGTCCCTTGCCATCTCTCCGTCTCGCCGCGCAGAATGGTACCGACCGAACGGTCAGTCGGTTGGCGCCGTGGGCGCCGGCGCGGGACACGAGAGGTGATCGTGGTGACAGCAGAGGTGGCCGAGGCGGTCCCCGCGCAGGCGCAGGAGGACCGGTTCGAGGCGGTCGTCGCCGCCGAGCAGCGGATCGAGCCCAGGGACTGGATGCCCGACGCCTACCGGGCCACGTTGATCCGCCAGATCGCCCAGCACGCCCACTCCGAGATCATCGGCATGCAGCCCGAGGGGAACTGGCTCACCCGCGCCCCCTCGCTGCGCCGCAAGGCGATCCTGCTCGCCAAGGCCCAGGACGAGGCCGGCCACGGCCTCTACCTCTACGCCGCCGCCGAGACCCTGGGTGTCGACCGCGCCGAGCTCACCGAGAAGCTGATCTCCGGCCGGCAGAAGTACTCCTCGATCTTCAACTACCCGACCCTCACCTTCGCCGACGTCGGCGTGATCGGCTGGCTGGTCGACGGCGCCGCGATCTGCAACCAGGTCCCGCTCTGCCGCTGCAGCTACGGCCCGTACGCCCGCGCCATGGTGCGGATCTGCAAGGAGGAGTCGTTCCACCAGCGTCAGGGCTATGAGCTGCTGATGACACTGATGCGCGGCACCGAGGCACAGCGCCGGATGGTCCAGGACGCGGTGGACCGCTGGTGGTGGCCGTCTCTGATGATGTTCGGGCCCCCGGACGCCGACTCGCCGAACACCGCCCGCTCGATGGCCTGGCGGATCAAGCGGCACACCAACGACGAGCTGCGCCAGCGCTTCGTCGACATGACCGTCCCGCAGGCCGAGCACCTGGGCGTCACGCTCCCGGACCCCGAGCTGCGCTGGAACGAGGAACGCGGCGGCTGGGACTTCGGCGAGCCGGACTGGTCCGAGCTGACCAGGGTCATCCACGGCCAGGGCCCGTGCAACACCCAGCGGGTCGAACGCCGCCGGACGGCGCACGAGGACGGTGCCTGGGTCCGTGAGGCGGCCGTCGCCTACGCGGCCAAGCGCCGCGCCGAACAGTCCGCCGAACCCGTGCTGCCCGAACCCGCGCTGCCCGGAGCCGGACAGTCCGCCGAACCCGGGCAGCCCGGGCGTACGGGCGAGCCCACGGAACAGGAGAACGGAAAGTGACCGAGTCCAAGGCCGGCTGGCCGCTGTACGAGGTGTTCGTGCGCCCCCGACGCGGGCTGAACCACGTCCACGTCGGTTCGCTGCACGCGGCCGACGACCGGATGGCCCTGCTCGCCGCCCGCGACCTCTACACCCGCCGCAACGAGGGCGTCAGCCTCTGGGTGGTCCGCTCGGACGCGATCACCGCCTCCACCCCGGACGAGCGCGACCCGTTCTTCGAGCCCAGCGGGGACAAGGTCTACCGCCACCCGACCTTCTACGACATCCCCGAGGATGTCCCGCACATCTGACGGGGGAACCGCCATGCAGGACCACAGCACGCAGGCCGGCGCCGGCGCCGACCCCGACGACCACGTCTACCTCGGCCTCGCCGAAGCCACGCCCGGCCCCGAGGGCGAGGGCCGCTGGGCGTACGGGACGGGCTTCGCCGACCCGCTGCTCGGCGTGGACACCGCCGTGCCCGCCGGGGTGGACGGCGCGGACCTCGCCGCCTACTGCCTGATGCTCGGCGACGACGCCCTGATCCTCTCCCAGCGCCTGATCGAGTGGTGCACCCGGGCGCCCGAGCTGGAGGAGGAGGTCGCGCTCGCCAACCTGGGCCTCGATCTGCTCGGCCAGGCCCGCCTGCTGCTCACCCGGGCCGGCCAGGCGGACGGCTCCGGCCGCACCGAGGACGACCTGGCGTACTGGCGGGAGGACCACGAGTTCCGCAATGTCCGGTTGGTCGAGGCCCCGAACGGCGACTTCGCCCACTCGGTCGCCCGGCTGCTGCTGTTCGCCACCGCGCGCTGCGCGCTGTACGAGGCGTTGAGCGCGCACCCGGACCCGGTGCTGGCGGCGGTCGCCGCCCGGGGCGTCAAGGAGCTGGCGTACCACCGCGAGTACGCCACCGCCTGGACGCTTCGGCTCGGTGACGGCACGCCGTACTCCTCGGCGCGGATGCAGGCCGGGCTGGACGCGCTCTGGCCGCTGCTGGAGGAACTGTTCACGGCCCACCCGGTGGAACTGCGCACGGGCGCCGATCCGGCGGCGCTGCGCGAACCGGTGCTGCGCTCGCTCGGCGCCGTGCTCGCCGAGGCCGGGCTGACCGTACCGGACGGGCAGCCGCTGGCCACCGTGCTCGGCCGGGCCGGCCGGGACGGCGTGCACACCGAGGCGCTCGGCCCACTGCTCGCCGAATTCCAGGTGCTGGCCCGCGCGCACCCGGGGGCGACGTGGTGAGCGCGGCGGTGACGGAGCGCGGGACGGCCTGGGAAGTCGCGGCGGCCGTGCCGGACCCGGAGCTGCCCATGCTGACCCTGGCCGACCTGGGCGTGCTGGCCGAGGTGGAGGTGGACGACGGAGCGGTGACCGCCTGGCTGACCCCGACCTACTCGGGCTGCCCCGCCGTGGCCGAGATGGCCGCCGACGTGGACCGGCGGCTGCGCGCGGCCGGGTACCGGGACGTCCGGGTCCGGCTGCGGCTGGATCCGCCGTGGTCGACCGATCTGATCACCGCCGAGGGCCGCCGCAAACTCGCCGAGGCGGGCATCGCCCCGCCGCGGCCGACCTCCGCCGCCGGCGTGGCCGGCGCGGTCCCGCTCGTGCTCGGTCCCACCCGCACCACCGCCCCCACCGCCACTCTGGCCGGCACTGCCGCAGCCGCAGCCGCTCCCGTGCCCTGCCCGCGCTGCGGCGGCGTGGACACGGAGGAGCTGTCCCGCTTCGGTTCCACCGCCTGCAAGGCGCTCTGGCGCTGCCGCGCCTGCCGGGAGCCGTTCGAACGCGTCAAGGAGATCTGAATGCCCGCCGCTTCGCACGCCGCCTCCCCGGCCGACGCCGACGCCCCGGCCGACGCCGCCTCCCCGGCCGATGCCGCCGCGCACGCTGACGCCGACGCCCCCGCTGAGGCCGCGGTCTCCACGGTGCGCCCCGCCCGCCGCCCGACCTTCCACCGGCTGCGGATCGAGCGGGTCGAGCGGCTCTGCGACGACGCCGTGGCGGTGACCTTCGCGGTGCCGGACGGGCTCGCGGCGGACTTCGCCTTCCGGCCGGGGCAGACCCTGACGCTGCGCAAGGTGGTGGACGGCGTCGACGAGCGCCGCTCGTACTCGATCTGCGCCCCCGTCGGCGGGCCGCTGCGGATCGCCGTCCGGGAGGTGCCCGGCGGGCTGTTCTCCCGGTGGCTGGTGCGGGACGCGGGGCCGGGCGAGGAGGTGGACGTGCTGACGCCGTCGGGCCTGTTCACCCCCGACCTCGGCGTTCCGGCCGAGCACGTGCTGCTCGCGGCCGGTTCCGGCATCACCCCGATGCTGTCGATCGCCGCGTCCGTCCTGGCCGCCGACCGCAGCTCCACCGTCACCCTGCTGTACGGCAACCGGCGCAGCGACACCGTGATGTTCGCGGACGAGCTGGCCGACCTGAAGGACCGCTACCTCGGCCGCTTCCAACTGGTCCACGTCCTGTCCCGGGAGACCCGTGACGCGGAACTGCTCAGCGGGCGGCTGGACCCGGAGCGGGTGCGGGCGCTGCTGGCGGCGCTGGTGGATGTCGGGAGCGTCGGGCACTGGTGGCTGTGCGGCCCGTTCGGGATGGTCGTCGGGGCGAAGGAACTGCTCGCCGGGCTGGGCGTGCCGGGCGAGCTCGTGCACCAGGAACTGTTCCACGCCGAGGACGAGCCGGTGTCCGAGCGCCCGGAGGACCGGGACGGCGCGGCGGGAGCGGCCGACGGCCCGCACAGCGAGGTCACCGTCGTCCTGGACGGGCGCGGCAGCACGCTCTCCCTGCCGTGCGACCGCTCGATCCTGGACGGCGCCCAGCGCTCCCGCCCCGACCTGCCGTTCGCCTGCAAGGGCGGGGTCTGCGGCACCTGCCGCGCGCTGGTCACCGAGGGCGAGGTCGAGATGCGCCGCAACTTCGCGCTGGAGGAGAAGGAGCTGGCTGCCGGCTACGTCCTCACCTGCCAGGCCCGACCGCTCACCGACCGGGTGACGGTCGACTACGACCGCTGAGCGGCCGGCCGCCGCACCCTTCTCCTCCTGCTTCCCCTCCTGACTGCTTCAGACCACGGCTGGGGCGGGCAGCCTGGCCGGATCGCCGAGCAGGTGGACGAGGTCGCTGACGGCGGCGCGACCGGCCCGGTTGGCGCCGATGGTGCTGGCGGACGGGCCGTAGCCGACCAGGTGGACGCGCGGGTCGGCGGTGGCGCGGGTGCCGGTGAGCGCGATGCCGCCGCCGGGGGAGCGCAGCCCGAGCGGGGCCAGGTGGCCGACCTCCGGGCGGAAGCCGGTGGCCCACACGATCGCGTCCACCGTCAGCTCCTCCTCCCCCCAGGCGACGCCGTGCTCGGTGAGCCGGTCGAACATCGGGCGGCGGTGCAGCGCGCCCAGCTCCTCGGCACGCCGGTAGGCGACCGACGGGCCGAGCCCGGTGACGCTCACCACGCTGCGCACCGGCAGGCCCTGCCGGACCCGTTCCTCGACCTTGGCGACCACCGCGCGCCCGTACTCGGGGGTGAACGGCCCCTCGTGGTACACGGGCGGGGTCCGGGTGACCCAGGCCGTTTCGCCGACCGCCGCCACCTCGGACAGCACCTGGATCGCCGAAGCGCCCCCGCCCACCACCAGGACGCGCCGGCCGGCGAACTCCCCGGGGCCGCGGTAGTCGGCGTAGTGCAGTTGGCGACCGGCGAAGTGGCCCGGGTAGTGGGGCAGGAAGGGGCGGGTCCAGGTGCCGGTGGCGTTGATCAGCGCGCGGGTGGACCAGGTGCCGTGGTCGGTCTCGACCAGCAGCCGGGAGTCCGGGCGGTCCGACTCGGCGCGCACCGCGCGAACCGCGACGGGGCGTACGACCGGGAGCGCGTGCCGGGCCTCGTACGCCGCAAAGTACCCCGGCACGACCTCGCGCGCCGGGGCCTCGGGGTCGGGCGCGGGGAGTTCGGCGTCCGGAAGGTCATGGAAACCGTGCACGGTGGCCATCCGCAGGGACGGTGAGCGGTGTGCCCAGGCGCCGCCCGGCGCGGGGTTGGCGTCGAGCACGACGAAGCCGCCGTCGGCGTCCGCCCGGTAGGGGGCGAAGCCGCGGCGGCTGAGGTGGTAGGCGGCGGACAGTCCGGCCTGTCCGGCGCCCACTACCAGGACGTCCACCGCGAGGCCGTCCACCACCTCGATGTCCACTACCAGGGCGTCCGCGTGCCGCTGGCCGCCATTGGTTGCACCGTAAACAGTCACGCCGGTGAAACATCGGGGGTGCGGCGGGTGTTCCCGCCGCGTCTGCGGGTGCTCGCGGTCCCGGGGTGCTTACGGTCCCGGGGTGCTTGCCCGTCCCGCCGCGTGGCGCCCCGCGCGGGCGCCGGGTCAGCTCGGGCGCCGGGTCAGGCGGCTGGGGAGATCACCGCGGCCGTGCCGTAGGCACAGACCTCGGTGCCGACGTCCGCCGCCTCCGTCACGTCGAAGCGCATCATCAGCACCGCGTTTCCGCCGCGCGCCTTGGTCTGCTCGATCAGCCGCTGCATCGCCTCGTTGCGGCTCTCGACCAGGGTCTTCGTCAGGCCCCGCAGCTCGCCGCCGATCAGCGACTTCAGTCCGGCGCCGATCTGGCTGCCGATGTGGCGGCTGCGCACGGTCAGCCCGAAGACCTCGCCGATCACATGATCGACCCGGAAGCCGGGGATGTCGTTGGTGGTTACGACCAGGACGTCGGCGTTCGGGCCCTGCCCGCCGCCGTACTCGTTGATGTCAGCCATGGGCCCATCCTGCCCTGTCGTACGTCCGAGTGATCGAGGCGGGGCCGGGCGATGGCCGAGAAGGGGTCCAGAAGCTGGTTCAGACCGGTGATCGGGCGGCCGAAAGGCCGTACCGTAGCCCCATGGGCGAGCGAAGCGATCATCCACAGGGGCCGGGCGCGGCGGAGGACTCCGGCGCGCAGGAGATCGAGGCGACGGTGGTGCTGGGCCTGCGGATCACCGACTGGCCGGCGCTGCGCGCCGCCGCGGTCAGGGCCGTCGAGGAGCTGGTGTTCGAGGGCATCGACCCGGCCGGCCAGCGCCGTGAGCTGCTGCGCGAGGTCTCCGAGGACGCCAACGCGGCGCTCGGCGCACTGCTGCACCCGGACCGGCTGGTGGCCGCGATCCCCGGGGTCGAGGCGATCGGCGGCACGCTGGAGATCAGCGTCACCGAGGACTTCGCGCCGGACTTCGCCGAGCTGTTCCCGCTGGAGGGCGACGAGGACGAGGACGGCGGCGCCGGCGCGGACTGGACCCTCACCCCGCGCACCGCCTGCCTCCTGCACGCCCAGCTGATCGGACTGGCCGACGCCGCCTACGACGACTTCGACGAGCACGGTGACGACCCGGTCGTCGACGGCGAGGACGCCGACTGGTCGCTCTACGCCCGCCTGCCCCAGCGCACCTGGCGGCTGCACCGGAACTGGCGCCGCGCCATGGCCCGGGCCCTCGACGACCTGGCCGACGACCTCGCGCTCGGTGAATGGCCGCTGCCGCGCTGTCTGGCCGAGGACATCGGGCTGCGGATGGCCCTGGTGGACGCCCGGGCCCTGCTCGGCGCGCAGCCCGAGTCGGTGGCCGACATGATGGGCGACCTGCCGGCCGACCTGTACGACTACGACTGGGACGGCTGCCACGACGAACTGTTCGGCGTCTACGGACCGGACGACGGCGATCCGGAGCTGGGCGCCGAGCAGCGCACCGAGGTGCTGCTGGCGGCCACGCACCCGGAGGGCTGGTTCCTGACGTACGAGGACGCGGAGGCGCGGGACCCGCAGCGCGGCTACCGGCGCTGACCGGCCGCCGGGCTGGTCCGGTTTTCGGGCCGGGTTGGGGTGGTTCGAAAGGCTTTTCGGGCGCCGCGACGGGTGGGCGACTAGGCTGCGGGCATGTCCGATACGTCTGATGTGCGTGCGGGTCCGGCAGGCGGGGACGACCAGGTGTTCACCCGGATCGCGCTCGGCCTGGACGGCGTCCAGGCCGCCCAGCACGGGCGGACGGCCGAGGCGCGGGCCAGCTTCGAGGCACTCTGGGCGGCGCTCGGCGAGCGGGGCGACGTCTTCCACCGCTGCGTCCTCGCCCACTACCTGGCCGACCTGCAGGACGATCCGCAGGACGAGCTGGAGTGGGACCGGCGGGCGCTGGCCGCCGCCGACTCGCTGACCGCCGAGCGCGCCCAGACTTACGAGTCCGCCCTCCAGGTGCGCGCGTTCTACCCCTCACTGCACCTCAACCTGGCCTCGGACCACCTCAAGCTCGGCGAGCCCGACCTCGCGCGCGAGCAGCTGGAGCGCGCCGTGCGCAGCCTGGACGCGCTCCCCGAGGACGTCTACAGCGCGAGCATCCGGTCGGCCGTCGACGAACTGCGGCAGCGGCTGCGCTGAGCGGGGGTGTGCGGGGGTGTGCAGGGGCGGGGGTTGGCAGGGACAGGGGCGTACGGGCCCCCGGCACCGCGTGATCACCGGGGTGGCGGGGCTGGCATGCTGGACGGGTGACTTCTCCGTTCGACACCCCTGCTCCCGCTTCCGCTTCCGCTTCAGCTTCCGATTCCGCTCCGGCGCCCGTTTCCGCTGCCGACGGCTCCCCGGCCCCGGCGGACCGTGACGCGCGGCCGCAGTACGTGCTGCCGCTGCTCGTCCGGCTGGAGAAGGCCACGCCGCCCGGGCGGACCGACGCGCTGGAGACCTCGGCCCGGGCGGTGCTCACCCTGCTGTCCGACTCGCGGGTGACCGACGCGGACGGCGAGTGGGCGGAGCGGGTCGAGGCCTGGGAGGACGCCCGGATCCGCAAGGTGGTCCGGCGGGCCCGGGGCGGGGAGTGGCGCCGGGCGGGCGAACTGCCGGGGATCACGGTGAGCGGACGGGAGGCCGAGGTGCGGGTGTTCCCGCCGGTGCCGTTGGACGGCTGGCCGAAGGACCTCGCCAAGCTCCAGGTCTCCGGGACGGACCTGGAGGAGACCGCCGAGGTCGGCGCCCCTGAGCCCGGGTTGCCGGTGCTGTGGCTCAACCCGGAGCTGGAGATGAGCGCGGGCAAGACGATGGCGCAGACCGGCCACGCCGCCCAGCTGGCCTGGTGGCGGCTGGACGAGGCGCAGCGCAAGGAGTGGGCCGAGGCCGGATTCGCGCTCGCGGTGCGGACGGCCCCGGCGGAGACGTGGGAGGCGCTGGTCGCCAGCGGTCTGCCGCTGGTCCGGGACGCGGGCTTCACCGAGATCGCCCCCGGGCTAACTGTTGCACTCGA
Source organism: Kitasatospora sp. NPDC058492 (assembly GCF_042720685.1). Classification (NCBI taxonomy): domain Bacteria; kingdom Bacillati; phylum Actinomycetota; class Actinomycetes; order Kitasatosporales; family Streptomycetaceae; genus Kitasatospora; species Kitasatospora sp. NPDC058492. The sequence continues at coordinate 48,816 of NZ_JBHXMU010000004.1, read as the reverse complement.
AGGCGGCACGCGCTACTGCCCCACCCCGCGCCTACGACGCCCGTGAGCGCACCACGCTGAACCCGACACGGCAGGGTAGCGGGTGAGGAGCTTCACCGTGCGCCGTGGTCCGGTTACGTGAGTGAGCGTCCTCACGCCGCAGGAGCTCCGCGTCGCCCCGCCTCGCGGGCCAGGGGCTCACCAACAAGGAGATCGCCGCGCAGCTTCTGATCAGCCCGCGCACCGTCGGACACCATCTGGCCGACGTCTTCCCCGAAATCGGCATCGCTTCGCGCACCGACCTCGCCCGGGTCGACTTCGAGGACGGCCTCAAGCTGACCGGCTGACCGGCACGGCGTCCTGGCCTGCGGTGGCCGGCTCCCGCATGGGGACGTACCGAGGCGGCGGATCGCGGACCGCGCGATCGCCGGGGCGTCCGTCTCCCCGCCGGCTCCGCAGGGTCCGGGAGTTAGGGTTACCTGGTTACAAGATCGAACATGGGGGTGGGGACATGCTGGTCATGGGGGGAAGGCTGCCGGGGAGGGCTGCGGAGCTCCAGGTGCTGGCCGAGGCCGTCGGGGCGGCAGGTGTGGGGCGCGGCAGGGTGATCGTGCTCTCGGGCGAGGCCGGCATCGGCAAGACGACGTTGCTGCGGTACGCCGGTGATCTCGGCCGCGCCGCTGGGATGTGCGTGCTCCGGGCCAACGCCAGTGTGCTGGAGCGTGAGTTCGCCTTCGGTGTTGCACGGCAGCTGCTTCCGGATCTCGACGGGGCCGTACTGAAGGCGAGGGTCGAGGATCCGTTCGAGGCGGTCCAGGCTCTTTTCTCGGGGATCAGGGAGATCGCCTCGGCCGGGCCGGCCCTGCTGGTGGTCGACGACCTGCAATGGGCCGACGCGGCCTCGCTGCGTTTCCTCAACTACGTCGCGACACGGATCGGCACGCTGCCGGTCACGGTGCTGGCCGGGCGCCGCCTGGACGACACGGAGGGCGAGCCGCTGGTCGCCGAACTGACCGCGCGTGCGGACCAGGTGTGGGTGGCGCCCCTGGATGTGGGCGACGTCGCGGAACTGGCCGGACGGGCGTTCGGCCAGGAGGTGGACGACGGTTTCGCTCGGGCCTGCCACGCGGCGGGCGGCGGCAACCCGTTCCTGGTCACCCAGGCGCTGGCCGTGCTCCAGGAACGCGGTGTACGCCCGACGGGGGACGCGATCCCGGACGTGACGAGCGCGACCTCGCAGGCCGTCGTCGACTGCACCGCGTCCCGCCTGCGGACCGTGGACGGCGCCCTGGAACTGGCGCAGGCGCTGACGGTGACCGGGGACCACGGCAGTCTCGAACTGGCCGTCGAGGTGGCCGGGCTGACGACGGACCGGGCGGCGTCGGCGCTGGACGCGCTGCTGCGCGGCCGCATGGTGAAGTACGAGCAGGACGAGATCGTCTTCGTACACTCCATCATCGCCTCGGCGGTGGCCGCCACGCTCAATCCGCTGCGCACCCGTGCCTTGCACGTCACAGCGGCCGAGTTCTGCCACCGGCACTTCCTCAGCACCGAGCGGATCGCCGCCCACCTGCTCCAGGCCGGGCCGCCCCGCGAGGACTGGCAGGTCGACGTGCTGACCGAGGCGGCGGAGGGCAGCCACCGGGTGGGGGCGTTCGAGTCGGCCGCCACGCTGCTGAGGCACGCGCTGAGCGCGCCCCGCCTGCCGGACGGCCGGCGACTGCGCCTGCGGGCCGGGCTCGGCGCCGCCCTGATCGTCGACGACACGGCCGCGGCGCGGGAGACGCTGGCCGAACTGCTGCCGCTGACCAGCGGTGACCTGTACGCCCAGGTGGCCTCCGACCTGCTCCTCGCTACCTTGAACACACAAGGATTCAGCGCGGGAACGACGGTGGTGGGCGCCGTCATCGACACGGTGGCCGGGCACGATCTGGCCGCGGTTCTTCCACTGATCGCCCGCTCGATGGGCGCCGGCTGGCTGTCCGACAGCCCGGTGCGCGCGGTCCTGGACCAGGTGGAGACCGTGGCCGACGCCCATCCGCACGGCCTGGCGATCGTGTGTGCGGCCCGCGCCCAGCTCGCCGGGGAGATCGCCTCGGACGCCGAGGCCGGCGCCGTTCAGGCGGCCAGGGCACTGGACCTCTTCTGGGGCGCGGGGGAACCCGAAGCGGCCGACATGCACATCCAGTACGGAGCGATCCAGGGGCTGCTGACAGCCGAACGCTTCGACGACGTTCTGGCCTGGACGGCCAGGGCGGAGGAGCTGGCGGCTCGCCGGGGCTGGCCGGTCGTGTTGCGGGGCACGGCCTGGGTCCGGTTCATGTGCGCCTTGCTGGCCGGCCACACCGACGACGCGTTGGCCGCGGCCCGGGTCGTCGAGGGGCCCCCTGCCACTCCCGGGAGCGGGAGACCTATCTTCCATGTGGGCGGGTTCGTCGCGGGCGCGCTGCTCGCGGCGGGCCGCCTCGACGAGGCGGAGGAGGCGCTGGGGGCGCTGGCCTCCGGTGAACTCCGCTCGACGGACCAGTTCGTGGTGGCGGGTACGCGTGCGGGTCTGCGACTGGCCCAGAACCGGTGGGAGGAGGCGCTCGCGGACGCCCTCATGTGCGGGCGGCTGCTGCCTGCGCCGGTGGACAACCCGCTGGTCCTCCCCTGGCGGTCCCTCGGAGCGCTCGCCGCACACGGGCTGGGCGACGTGGAGCAGGCCCGCCGACTGGCCGACGACGAGTTGCGGCCGGCCCGCCGGTGGGGCACCCCGCACACGCTGGGCGTCGCGCTGTCCGCGGCCGGGATCGTCCACGGGGACACGGCCCTGCTGCGCGAGGCCGTCGACCTCACCCGGGGCACCCCCGCCCGGTCGGCACTGGTGCGGGCCCTGCTGGCGCTCGACGAGCCGGACGGACTGGCCGAGGCACTGCGGATCGCGGAACAGTACGGGATGGGTCTGTTCGTGCCCGCCCTCCGCGAGGCGCTGCGCGCCCACGGAAGGCGCCCCGGCACCAGGCCGGCGACCGCCCTGACCCGCGGCGAACAGGCCGTCGCCGACCTGGCGGCCCGAGGACTGACGAACGCGGCGATCAGCGGCCGGCTGCATCTGGCGCCGCGCACGGTCGAGCAGCACCTGACGCGCACCTACCGCAAGCTGGGAATCGCCGGGCGCACGGAGCTGGCGTCCGCGCTGCGGACCGCCCAGCGCCGCTGAACACGAAGCCTCCACTGGTCCGTTCCGGAACCCCGGACCGGCCCTACGGCGTCGCGCTCCCGGCGACCTGCGGCGAGAGCCCTTCAGCGACACGCAGCCCGTCGCTGAAGGGCGCGGGACGCCCGGTTCCCGGATCGAGGTTGACGATGGCCCGGTGGCCTTCGGCGTGCACCGCCGACCGGTCGGGCGACAGGATCCGGTAGCCGTGCACGCAACTGGTCCTTCCCATGCGCTCGATCCAGAAGTGCACGACCGGCGCACAGACTCCCGTGATCGGCCGATGGAAGGTCGTCCTGACCTCGCGGACGGCCACGAGGACGTCGGGGAAGGCCGAGACCGCCGCGTCGGGAGCCCAGCCAAGCCGCAGCCAGTGTGCGTGGATCGCCCGTTCGACGAGTGCCGCGTAGCGGGAGTTGTGCAGCACCCCCATGGGGTCCAGGTCGTCGAAGTGCACCGAGAGCTGCTCGTAGTGTCCGGGGTCCTTCATTCGGTTCTCCAGGCAGGGACGGTGGATGGCCATCGACAGGTTAGGCGGGGACGGAGCGGCCCGGCACCGTGCGCCGCCTGTCGCCGCCGAATACGCGGTCCGCCGCGCAAAGTACGCGGTATCCCCGGCCCGGTTGACGGTTACCGCAGGTCAGCACGGGGTTCTAGCGTCTTCCCATGTCCAAGATCATCACAGCCGCCATTCCGGCGCACGGCCACACCGGACCGCTGCTCGCCATCACCGCCGACCTGGTCGCGCGCGGCCACGAGGTGGTGTTCCTCGGCGGCGCACGGTACGGCAAGGCCGCCGAGGCGGCGGGCGCGCGGTTCGTCGCGCTGCCCGCCGAGTCCGACTTCGACGACCGCGACCTGGGCGCCGCCTTCCCCGGGCGGGACGGGACCACGCCGGGTCCGGAACGCGTCGCGTTCGACATGAAGAACGTCTTCCTGGACCCGATGCCCGGTCAGTACCGCACCCTGAACAGGCTGCTGTCGGAATTCCCCGCCGTCGCGGTCATCGCCGACTCCGGCTTCGTGGGGGCCCAGGCCCTGGCCATGGCGCTGCCGGCGGACCGGCGGCCGACGGTCGTCAGCATCGGGACCGGCGTCCCGCTGCTGCAGAGCGTGGACACCGCCCCGTTCGGCCTCGGACTGCCGCCGGTTCCGGGCGAGGAGGGACGCGCCCGGAACGCGGCGCTCAACGCCGAGGTGGCCACGCTCATGGAGCCGCTCACGCGCTATGCGGCGGAACTCTTCGCCACGGTGGACGCACCCCTCCCGGACGGCCCCTTCGGCCACGTCCTCGCCACCGTCGCCGACCACTTCCTCCTGCTGACAGTGCCCGGGCTCGAGTACCCGCGCACCGACGCCCCGCCGACCCTGCGTCTCATCGGGGCGCTCCCGGCGCCCGCGGGCGACGAAACCGAACTGCCCGGCTGGTGGGACGACCTGACGCAGGACCGGCCGGTGGTCGTCGTCACCCAGGGCACCGTGGCCAACGACGACCTGGACGAACTGATCGCCCCCACCGTACGGGCCCTGGCCGGCCAGGACGTCCTGGTGATCGCGGCCACCGCCCGCCCGGACGGCCCCCGGATCCTGACCGGCCTGCTCGGCGAACTGCCCGAGAACACCCGCGCAAGCGGCTACGTGCCCTTCGAGCTGCTGCTGCCGCACGCCGACGTCCTGGTCACCAACGGCGGCTACGGCGGGGTGCACACCGCGCTCCGCCACGCCGTCCCCCTGGTCGTGGCAGGCGCATCCGAGGACAAGCCCGAGGTGGCCGCGCGAGTGCAGTGGAGCGGAGCCGGCATCGATCTGCGCACCGGACGCCCGACGGAGACCGCGATCACCGAGGCGGTCACCGCGGTCCTGGGCGACCCCCGCTTCGGGGAGAAGGCCCGTGCCCTGCACGACGAACTCAGCCTGCACCGCCCGCTCGACGTGATCGCCCACCTGGTCGACGGGCTCAACTGAGAGGCACCGCGCACACCGGCGGGGAAGGCCCTCACCGAGCCCGCCGCCGACCGGCCCGCCGTCCTCAGCATCGGCATCTGCCCGTTCGGCGTGCCGAGCCTCGACACCGATTTTTGCAAGGAAAGGAAACCTGTTGAAGACCTATACAGGCGCAGGCAGGGCTGCGGTGGTTGCCGCGGCGGCTGTCGTGGCCATGTTCGCCGTGGTTCCGGACGCCTCGGCCGGCACCGGCTGGGGGAAGCCGATCGAGGCGGTCGCGTCGCCGGGCAAGTGCCTGGACGTGCGGAACGGGAGTCTGGACAACGGCACATCCGTGGAGATCTGGGACTGCACCGGCGGCTGGAACCAGAAGTGGGACGTCGACTTCCCGGACGGCCGGATCAAGGTGTCGGGGACGTCGAAGTGCCTCGACCTGCCCGCAGGCAACAGCTACAACGGCGCAAAGCTTGAGATCTGGGACTGCAACGGGGGATCCAACCAGCAGTGGAACGTGTCGCTGCGCCAGTTCGGCAGGGACAACACGGACTACTGGATGTCGAACCGGAGCGACCAGGGCGAGCGGCGATGCGCCGACAAGACCGACGGCGGGTCATGGAACGGGAACCCCGTCCAGGTGTGGGACTGCGACAACAACAACCTGAACCAGGGCTGGAGGATCCGGTGAAGCCCGCTGTGCTCATGTCCAAGGCCGGGGCCGTCGCCGCCTGCGCCGCGATCGCCACCCTCGGGCTGGGCACCGTGGCCTCCGCCGCTCCGCCGCCCGGCGAATTCCCGGTGGAGGTGCGGCTGTCCGGTACCACCAAGTGCCTCGACATCCCCGGCAACAACCCCTACAACGGCGCCCCGGTCACGCTCTACGACTGCAACGGCACCTCCGCCCAGACCTGGATGCTCTCCTCACTCGACTCGAACTCCACCTCGTTCGCACTCAAGAACTGGGGCAAGTGCCTCGACATCCCCTGGGCCAACAGCTACAACGGCGCGCAGCTGCAGATCGTGGACTGCGGCTACAGCACGGCCCAGCAGTTCTCCAGCCACGCCCTGGGCTCGGCCGACAGCATCCGCAACTCCATCGACGATGCCACCAGGTGTGTCGACGACCCGCGCGGCGGCCTGGACAACGGCAACCGGATCGAGCTCTGGGACTGCAACGGCGGCTGGAACCAGAAGTGGGAGATCCGCCGCCGCTGACGGTCCTCCGTCGTTTCCCTCCCGGCCCCGGCGCGTCTCCTCGCCGCGCCGGGGCCGTGGCATGCAAGAAGCAAGAAGCAAGAAAGGAACACTGGTGAAACGTCACCAGCCCGTAATCCGGCACGGGTGGCACCGACTCGCCACCGTGCTCACCGCGGTCATCGCCATGGCGGGTGTCCTCACCGCCGTCAGCCCGAACCAAGCCTGGGCGAGCGGTGACGACCCGGCCTACAAGTCGCTGAAGAAGGCGAACAATCCGGACTGGATGAAGGACCTCGGCGACGACACCCCGCTCGGCTGGCTGTCCGTGCCCGGCACACACGAGTCGATGTCGATCCGCGGTGGTGACAGCACCTACACGCAGGAGGACTTCGGCGCCAGCGCCAAGACGCTGGCCGCCCAGCTCCAGGCCGGCATCAGGGCGATCGACATCCGGGTGCGGGTGATCGGCGGCGGGTTCACGATCCACCACGGTGTCGTGTACCAGGAGGCGAACTTCGCCGACGCCCTCAAGGTGCTGGGCGACTTCCTGTCGTCCCATCCGAGCGAGACGGTCCTGATGCACTTGCGGGCCGAGTGCGACAACAGCAGCAGTGCCATCACCGACTGCAACGACAAGCCGAAGAGCACGAGTAGCGAGGACCGCGTCAACGTCTTCCGCAAGTACCTGGCCGATGACCCGAACGGAAAGTACTTCTGGGGTCCGTCGGTCAGCGGGAACGGGCAAGCCGATGTGCCGAACCTGGGCGAGGTGCGCGGCAAGGTCGTGCTGGAGCGGTTCCGGAGCGTGGGCGACTTCAGCGGCAAGTACGGTCTCACGGGCGGCAGCTACTTCATCCAGGACGACTACACGGTGCCGTCAGTCCTCGACGGCGACATCATCGAGAAGGTCGAGAAGGTCCGAGGCCAGCTCGATGCCGCCGACAAGGATACCGACCCGAAGCACATCTACCTGAACTACACGAGCGGTTCCAGCGCCTTGGCGTATCCCAAGGCCGTGGCGGACCGGGTGAACGCGAAGGTCCTTTCCCCGCTGGGCGCGACGAGGAACCGAACAGGCGAAGTGCTGATGGACTACCCCGGATACGGGATGATCAACACGATCATCGCCGCGAACCGGCCGTGGAAGGACCCCGCGCAGAAGACCGTCTTCGAGGACGACTTCAACGGCCCCGCCGGAGCCGGGCCCGACTCGAAGAACTGGGGGTACGAAACCGGCGGGAACGGGTGGGGCAACAAGGAGCGCCAGTACTACACGGACAGTACCGACAACGCCCGCCTCGACGGTGACGGCAATCTCGTGATCGAGGCCCGCAAGGACAACACCGGCGGTCTGAACTGTCACTACGGCCCCTGCGAGGTGACCTCCGCCCGTCTCGTGGGTGCGGGGAAGGTCAGCGCGAAGTACGGCCGCATCGAGGCGAAGATCAAGGTCCCGGGGGCGAAGGGCGCCTGGCCGGCGTTCTGGATGCTGGGCGACACCATGCCCCAGGCGGGCTGGCCCGGCGCCGGCGAGATCGACATCATGGAGAACATCGGCAACCAGCCCAACCGCCTCATGGGCACCGTGCACGGCCCCGGCTACAGCGCCTCCGGCGGCATCGGCGGCGAGCTGATGAACGACCAGCCCCTCGGCGACGCCTTCCACACCTACCGGGTGGACTGGGGACCGGACCGCCTCACCTGGTTCTTCGACGGCAAGGCCTACCTCAGCGTCGGGCGGGAGGACCTGCGCGGCTACCCGTGGGTGTTCGACCACCCCTTCTACCCGATCCTCAACCTCGCCGTCGGCGGCGACCTCGGCGGCAGCGTCGACCTGGGCGACTTCCCCGCGCAGATGGCCGTGGACTACGTGAAGATCACCGACCTCGGCGGAGCCAACCCGCAGCGCTCGAACCCGCCGACCACCGGCAAGGGCTGGCGGACCTGGCGGCCGGAGGCCCCGGCCGTGGCGATCCGCAGCACCGCCGACAACACCGTCCTGGACGTGCAGTACGGATCGCACGACAAGGGCGCCAAGGTCGTCACCTGGGACTACACCGACGCCGACAACCAGCGCTGGCAGATGCTGCGCCACGCCTGGGACAACGACTTCATGTACCGCAACATCGGCTCCCAACTCGTCCTGGACAAGGACGGCGGCGGAACCGGGGTCCTGCAATGGGAGTTCACCGACGCCAACAACCAGGACTGGGTCTTCGCCGACGCCCCCGGCGGGGCGAAGGGCGAGGTGCAGATCAAGAACGGCGCGAACAGCGGTTGCCTGACCAACAAGGGGCGCGGCAGCCAGGTCACCACCGAAGCGTGCCGCGGCGGGGACCGCAGCCAGGTCTGGATGCTCGACGACGTCCACCGCGGCGGCGACCTGGGCAAGCCGGTGTGGCAGGACTGGAACATGGAAAGCAAGAGCCTGAACATAGAGAACGCGGCCACCGGCGAGGTCCTCGACGTCCCTGGAGGTTCCACGGAGGCCGGCGCCCAGGTCGTGACCTGGGGGGCCAACGGCGGAGGCAACCAGACCTGGAAGATGTACCGGCGCACCACGGAGAACCGGTTCATGTTCACCAACCTCAACTCCTTCCTGGTGCTGGATAAGAACCGCTCCGGCAATCAGGTCGCCCAGTACGACTTCGGCGGGAACGCGAACCAGGAGTGGATCTTCGAGGACGCCGACACCGGCACCGTCTCCATCCACAACGGCATGGGCAACGGGTGCCTGACCAACGCCGGTCACGGGAGCCAGGTACAGGTCCAGCCGTGCACGAGTGGTGACCGCAACCAGATGTGGCGGCTGAGGGAAGTCCCCTGACCATCAGGCGCTCGTGAGGTCCTTGATCTTTTGTGTGACCAGCTCGGCCTGTAGATCGCGACCGGTGCGGTTCGGGTGCAGGACCCAGGCGCATGGAGATCGCGCCGGGTAGCTGCACGGTGATCGCGGACCACCCGGCATTGCGGGGGCGGGGGACTGCTGAGGTCTGAGGTCTGACGTCCGGGAGCCGACAGCTGGCGTCTGGCGTCTGGCGTTTGACGGCAGACGGATAACAGCGAACAGCTGACAGATTTCGAAATCTGCCAGCTGTTCGCTTGGGGCGGCGCGTTCGCGCGGCATGGCTTTCTACCGCGGCACCCAGCGAGCTCGGCCCTGGCTTGGCTCACCCGCCACTGGGCCGTGACCGGGCATGGCGGCGTCCCGACGGTTTGGCGACGGAGAGCACGACGTTGGCGACGTACACCGACAGCGCGACGATCGGGATGATCACCAGGCTGTAGCGGGTGAATCCGAGGTGCATGTCCGCGATGGTGCCGGTGGGGTGCTGGTCCACCAGGTGGGCCGCTTCGTGCAGCCGGGCGGTGAGTTCGAAGATCGAGGCGGCGGTGGCGGCCAGGGTGAGCCAGAACTTGACGGCAACCCAGCGGTACCTGAACAGGCGCCAGGGGGTTCCGAGTGCGAGGAGCAGGCCGGTCAGCAGGGAGAGCAGGCTCAGCGGGAGGACCAGCGCGTCGCCGAGGAGCGGCATCGTCCGGTAGGCGCTGCGCAGGGTCTCCGCGCTGTCCGTCAGCAGCCCTGTCGCGCCGAGTGTGAGCAGGCAGAGCATCAGGCCCAGCCAGCTGATCGAGCTGATGATGTGCACGACCACCGCGCTCTTGCGGGCAGTCGGTGAGAGGCGGAAGTTCTTGGGCTGCCGGGTGCCCTGATGGGGCGTTGCCACGGAGGACGCGGCGGGGGTGGTCATACGGGGTCCTTCGGGAGGCGACGGGGGAGGGGGCCTGCGTCAGGCTCTCGTGGCGAGCGCCGTGGTCGCCGGCCTGCGGCTGCGGCCGGCCACCGGCGTCAGAGCATGATGCGCCCGCCGGCCACGTCGATCGTCTGGCCGGTCAGCCAGGACGACGACTCGGACGCGAGGAAGAGCGCGGCGTGAGCGACATCGGCGGGCACTCCTGCGCGGCCCAGCGGGAACTGCCTGACGATCAGCGGGAGCTTTTCGGCGGGTATGCGCCCCTGCTGGCTCTCCGTCATGATGAGGGACGGAGCGAGGCAGTTGACCCGCACGCCGTGCCGGCCCACCTCCTGTGCGACCTGGCGGGTGAACATCAGCACGCCTGCCTTGGCCGCCGCGTAGGAGGCGGCGGCACCGCCGGGAAGCCGCCCGGCGGTGGACGCCATGGTGATGATCGAACCGCCGCCGCGCTCGATCATGCCGGGCAGGAAGGTCTGTACGGCCAGGAAGGTGGTGGTCAGGTTCAGGTCGACCACCGAGTGCCAGTGCTCCAGGCTCATCTGCTCGATCGGCACCGGGTCGCCGCCTCCGCCGACGAACGCGCAGAGCACTTCGATCGGACCGACGGACTGCTCTGCCTGTGCACGCAGCCGTACGAGGTCGGCGGGATCGGTGCAGTCGGCCGTCATCGCGACCGCCGTTCCGCCTGCCGCGCGGATCTCGCCGACCGTCCGGTCGACGGCACTCCGGTCGCGGCCGACGACGGCTGCCTTGACACCGTTGGCGGACAGGGCTTTTGCCGTCTCGGCTCCGATGCCCCGGGAACCTCCGGTGACGAGGGCGGCCTTACCCGCGAGATCGGGATAGGTGGGCAGTGGCGTGGTCATCAGTGTGGCTCCGTGGATTCTCGGTTGACGGTGAGTCGGCCGACGGGCGGCGTGGTCTCGTCAGGCATGGGAGGGGACGGTGGCGTCATCGGCTTCGGCCGGGCGTCGTGCCGGGTCGAGGGCCCTAGCGGCCGGCGCGTCGCCCCGGACTGATCCGCCGATGCGGGCACCTGCCGCCCGTGCCGACCCCAGGAATCCTCGTCGCCGCGCCCGCACGCCGTCGTCGCCCGAGCGGCGACCGTCGGGATACTCCTGCTGACGTAGCATCGCGTCCCGGCAGTACGACGCTGGGCGGAGGCCGAAGTGCCGGGCTCAGACCAGTTGCTGACACAGAACAAGGACAGTGCTCTCCCGGCGGCCGAGCCCTTGGCGCGACCCACGGCTGAAGCACCAGGCCCGTGTGAGGGCGGCCGGTGGTCCGGTACCTGCGCGGGCGTACGGCCGAAGCCTTCCTCCGGAGGACGCCCCGGCGCGGCCGGTGCGGTGAACTGAACCGCGCCGGACGTGGGCCTTCCAACCGGCGCCGTCCCTTGCCTGGAGGCTGTCGACCTTGTCGTCCTTCACCTCGCCCCGTCGGTCGTCCGCGGGAGCGCTCAGCGGCATCCTGTACGTGCTCCTCTTCGTGGCCGGCCTCGTCATCAGCGGCATCACCGCGCCCTCCGGGCCGTTCGCCACCCCGTACTCCAGCGACGACGTGGTGCGCAAGTACCTGCTCGCCGATCCGGCGGCGCTGCACCGCTCGCTTCAGGTGGGAGCCCTGTTCCAACTGCTCTCGGCGCTGGCGCTGCTGGCGTTCGTCCCCTGGCTCACAGAGTTCGTGGGCCGCCACGGCACCCCGGTGCGGGCGGGTGTGGTCCGGGCGGCGGGCGGTGCGTCCGGGGTCCTGCTGGTGCTGTCCGCGAGCGTGGGTTGGGTCCTGTCGCTGTTGGGCACCGCCGCGGACCTGTCGGTGTCCCGTGCCCTCATGGACCTCGCCTTCATCACCGGCGCTGCGCCCGCGATCGGCACGCTCGGCGTGGTCCTGTGGCAGGTGTCGCGCACCGCGCTGGTGAGCCGGGCGCTGCCCGCCTGGGTGGCCTGGTCCGGACTGGCCCTGTCCGCCGCGAGCATGTTGTCCCTGCTCTCGCTGGTCGCCGAGCCGGCCACGCTGCTGATCCCGGTCGGACGTTACGTCGGCTTCCTCTGGTTCGTCGCGGTGAGCCTGACGCTGTGGCGTCGGGACGGCGGCACCCCCTCCACGGGCCGGTCGGGTACTACGGTGGGAGTAGCTGCACCCGCACCCGCGAGCTGATGCCCGGGTGTGGCGCGTCGAACTAGCCTTCCGGCATGAACGAGTTACGCCCGCTGTGGAAGCCGCCGTGGAACCGATCCGGTCGGGCGGGCCTGCCCGTGCTCTCGTCTCTGGCCGTCGCCTGCTTCCAAGTGGCGGGCACGGTCGGTGCAGGACAGCGGCAGCCCGACCGCGTCCAGCTCGACGCCCTCGGCTACGTGCTGCTCCTGCTCGGCCCCGCCGCGCTGCTGCTGCGCCGCCGCCACCCGGCGGCGGTCATGGCCGGCACCACAGCGGTCACCATCGGCTACCTGTTCGCCGGGTACCCGTACGGCCCGGTCTTCGTCAGCCTTGGTGTGGCGTTCTTCGTCGCGGTCCAGTGCGGGCAGCGGCGGGCGGCCTGGGCCTGCGGCGGCGCCTTCTACGTCGGTCAGCTGCTGATGAGCTACGCGATTCCGTACGACTGGCTGCGGGCCAGGAGCTGGCAGGCCAACGCCTGGCAGGAGTTGGGCGTCGCGGCGGTGCTGCTGCTCATCGCGACCGGTGCGGAACTGGCCCGGGTCCGCCGCGAGCAGTTCGCCGCCGCCGGAGCCGCCGCGGAGGAGGCACAGCGGCGCCGCGTCGACGAGGAGCGGCTGCGGATGGCCCGCGAGCTGCACGACATCCTGGCGCACAGCATCTCGTTGATCCACGTCCAGGCCGGGGTGGCGCTCGAACTCATCGACACCCGCCCGGAACAGGCCAGAAGCGCCCTGGCGACGATCAAGGCCGCCAGCAAGGAGGCCCTGGGCGAGGTCCGGCAGGTCCTCGGCACGCTGCGCGGACCGGGGGCCACCGCGCCGCGCACTCCCGCCCCCGGCCTGGACCGGCTGGACGAACTGGTCGACCAGGCCGGCCGGGCAGGCCTGACCGTCAGCGTCCGTTCCGAGGGCATCCCCGGGGAGGCGCCGGCCGCCGTCCAGCGGGCCGCCTTCCGGATCGTCCAGGAAGCCCTGACCAATGTGATCCGCCACTCCGCGGCCCGGACGGCCACCGTGCTGCTCTCCCGGACGGCCGACGGCCTCACCGTGCAGATCGACGACCCGGGCCCGGTGGGCGGCGGTGACGCGGGCGGCTCGGGAGCCGGACTGATCGGGATGCGGGAGCGGGTCGCCACCTTCGGGGGCACCCTGGAGGCGGGCCCGTGCGACGCGGGCTTCCGAGTCCGGGCCCGCTTGACGAGAGGTGACTGGTGATCAGGGTTCTGCTGGTGGATGACCAGATGCTGGTCCGGGCCGGGTTCCGGGCGTTGCTCGACGCCCAGCCCGACGTCGAGGTGGTCGGCGAGGCCGGCGACGGCGAGCAGGCCCTGTGCCTCGCCGTCGAGCTGCGTCCCGACGTGGTGCTGATGGACATCCGGATGCCCCGCCTCGACGGTCTGGAGGCCACCCGGCGGATCGGGGCCGACCCGGAGCTCGGCGGGGTGCGGGTGGTCGTACTGACCACCTTCGAGCTCGACGAGTACGTCTTCGAGGCGTTGCGGTCCGGCGCGGCAGGGTTCCTCGTGAAGGACGCCGAGCCGGCCGAACTGCTCCGGGCGGTCCGGGTCGCTGCCGCAGGCGACGCGTTGCTCTCGCCGGGCGTCACCCGGCGCCTGATCGGAGAGTTCGCCGCCCGCTCGAAGGAGCCGCGGGCGGTCGGCCTTGAGATGCTCACCGAACGTGAACGCGAGGTGCTTGCCCTGGTCGGGCTCGGGCTCTCCAACGAGGACATCGCCCGCCGCCTGGTGGTCAGCCCGCTGACCGCCAAGACGCATGTCAGCCGCGCCATGGTCAAGCTCGGTGCCCGCGACCGCGCCCAACTGGTCGTCCTCGCCTACGAATCCGGCCTGGTCCGCCCCGGCTGGCTCGGGTGACGGATAACAGATGACAGCGAACAGATAACAGATTTCGAAATCTGTTATCTGTTTTCTGTTACTTGTTTGCTGTCATCTGTTTGTTGTCATCGGTTACCGGCCCGCCGCCCGCTGTCGGGCGCTACTCGCCGGAAGCCTGGCGTCGTCGGATCGCCCGCAGCCCGCCGTAGGCGGCAGCAGCCGTCCAGAGGGCCATGATCAGCAGTCCGGTCCAGTGGCCGTAGTGGATGCCGGCCTCGGTCCGGGTGTGCATCGCGTACAGGCCGGCCCGGTCGGGCAGGAACTGGCCGGCCTCGCGGACGCCGGGGATGGCCGCCAGCCAGGTGGTGCCGAGGAACACCATCGGGCCGAGCAGGCCGAGCGCGGCGCTGAAGTTGCCCAGCATCGTGGTCAGTCCGAGGCAGAGCAGTACCAGCAGCGGGTGGTAGAGCACACCGGCCACGAAGCTGCGGGCCAGGCCGGGGGTCGACCAGTCCAGTCCGACGGTGGCGTCGACGGCCAGGAACGAGCCCGCCGTCGACGCCAGCCCGAGCAGCAGGCCCAGCCCGGCGCCGAGCGTGAGCTTGGCGCCGTACAGCCGCTCGCGCCGGGGGACGGCGATGAACGAGGTGCTGATCATGCGGGTGTTGAACTCCTGCCCGATCAGCAGGATCCCGAGGCAGGCCACGGCCACGTGCCCGAAGAGCAGCCCGTAGTAGATCCCGTTGGCCGGGTCCCTGCCGGGGGCCACGGTCTTGGGGTCGGAGGCGGCGCTGACGGCCGCGGTGACCCCGACGGTCAGGAGCAGGGCGACCAGCGGGGCGGCCCACTGGGAGGGCAGGGTGGTGAACTTGATCCGTTCGGCGCGCAGGGCGTGGGCCGCGCTCATTGTCATCTTCCCTTCGTTCGTGGTCACTTGGCGCGCCGCAGGGCGAGCAGGCCGCCGTAGGCCGCGGCGCCGGCCCACAGGGCCATGATCAGCAGTCCGGTCCAGTGCCCGTACGAGACCTGCGGGTCGTCGGCGTAGTGCAGTGCGTACTGGCCGGCCCGGTCGGGCAGGAACTGGGCCACCTGCCGCACCCCGGCCACGCCGCCGAGCAGCGGCGAGAGCAGGAAGACGACCGGTACCAGCAGTCCCATGGCGGCGGTGAGGTTGCCGAGCAGCGCGGTCGCCCCGAGGCAGAACACCACCAGCAGCACCGGGTAGAGCGCGCCGGCGGTGGCGCTGCGGACGAAGGCGGGGCCGTCCCAGTCGCCGGGGACGGTGGCCGCGTACCCGGCGAAGGTGCCCGCCGTGCCTGCCGCGCCGACGCCGAGGCCGACCAGCGCGCCGAGCGTGAGCTTGGCGCCGTACAGCCGTCCGCGCCGGGGGACGGCGGTCAGCGAGACGTCGATCATGCGGGTGTTGAACTCCTGGCCGATCAGCAGGACCGCGAAGCAGACCAGCGCGGCCTGGCCGAAGTTGAGCCCGTAGAAGACGCCCACGCCGGGGTCGTCGGTGAGGTTGTGCTCCGATCCGCCGAGGGCCGCACCGATCGCCGTGGTGGTGCCCACGGTGAGCGCGAAGGCGAGCAGCGGGGTGATCCAGAGCGAGTGGAGCGTGGTGAGCTTGATCCGCTCGGCGTTGAAGGCGCACAGGTGGTACCGGAGGGTCGAGCCGGGGCTCATGCGGTGGCCTCGGCGCGGTACTCGACGCTGTCGGCGGTCATCCGCATGAACGCCTCCTCCAGCGAGTCCTGTTGGACCGCGATCTCGTACAGCACCACGCCGTGTGCGGCGGCGAGCGCGGCGATCTGCTCGGGTTCGGCGCCGGTCACCTCCCAGGCGCCGTCGTCGGCCTCGGTCACGGTGAGGTTGCCGGCGGCGTCCGACTGCTGGAGCGGGTCGCCGCCGAACAGGGCGGCGAGTTTGGCCGAGTTGACGGCCCGGACGCGGATCCTGGTCCGGCCGTGCTGGTCGATGAACTCGGCGGTGGCGGCGTCCGCGAGCAGCCGGCCGCGGCCGATGACCACCAAGTGGTCGGCGGTGAGCGCCATTTCGGTCATCAGGTGGGACGACACCAGCACCGACCTGCCCTCGGCGGCCAGTTCGCGCAACAGGGTGCGGATCCAGCGGATGCCCTCCGGGTCGAGACCGTTGACCGGTTCGTCCAGCAGTAGCACCGGCGGGTCGCCGAGCAGCGCGGCGGCCACCCCGAGGCGCTGGCGCATGCCGAGGGAGAAGCCGCGGATCCGCCGTCCGGCGGCGTCGGTCAGGCCGACCTGGGCGAGCACCTCGTCCACCCGGCGCGGCGCCAGGCCGTTGCTCGCCGCGAGCCAGCGCAGGTGGCCGGCGGCGGTGCGGCCGCCGTGCAGGGCATGGGCGTCCAGCAGGGCGCCCACCTGCCGCAGCGGCTGGGCGAGTTCGGCGTACCGGTGGCCGCCGACCAGGGCGCTTCCGGCGGTGGGGCGGTCCAGGCCGAGGATCAGGCGCATGGTGGTGCTCTTGCCGGCGCCGTTCGGGCCGAGGAAGCCCGTCACCAGGCCGGGCCGGACCTCGAAGGACAGGTCGTCGACGACGCGCCGACCGTCGTACTCCTTGGTGAGGCCCTGGATCTCGATCACGGCCGCGCTCCCCTCTCGGTGCTCCGGTGCCGGGTCGTCCGGCTGGTGGTCACATTCGACCGGAGCGGGCTGTACCGGCGGATCCCGCCGGGGTCGGGAGCCGTCTCCCTCCCGGGAGGGACGCGGCGGCAGGCTCGCGGGGGAGCCAGGGCCGGCCGCTGAGCTGGCAGGATGGTGGAATGCCCAGGATCCTCGCGCCGCTGCTGGCCGGCGCCACGTACGCGCGCCTGCTGCACCTGCTGGTCGGGTGGATCTTCGCGGGCGTCGTCCTGATGATCTATCCGGGGACGTACCACAAGGGCCTGGGCGAGATCGTGGTCGCGAGCGCCGCGGTGGACGTCACCCTGCTCGCCCTGGTCGCCCTCGTCCCCGCGACGCGGCGCGCCGAGGGGGTGCAGGCGCGGTTGCTGCTGCTGCCCGACCGCGAGGAGGACATCGCCGCCGAGTCCTCCCGCACCTGGGCGGACCGGCGGCGCACCGCCGGCTGGCTGATCGGGCGGGTCGTGCTCGGCTCGGTGGTCGGGTTCGCGACGGCCTTCGGCCTCACCAGCGGCTACGACCTGCTGACCGGACCGGACTCGTTCTGGTACCTCCCGCTCGCCCCGGTGCTGGTGCTCGGCTACGGCTGGCTGGTGGTGTCCGCCGGTCGTCTCCAACTCGCCATGGCCGTAAGGCTGCTGGGTCCTTCACCGGCGGAGCGGCTGGCGGAGGCGGAGCTGCGGGCCGAACGGCTGCTGGAACGCAACAGGTTGGCCCGCGAGCTGCACGATTCCATCGGCCACGCACTGACGGTGACGGTCCTTCAGGCAGGTGCCGCACGGGAGGTCGGGGACCAGGTGTTCACCGCCAAGGCGCTCGAAGTCATCGAGGAGACCGGCCGCCGGGCCATGGAGGACCTCGAACGCACCCTCGTCCTGCTCCGCGAGACGCCGGAGGGCGCGGCCGGTAACGGAATGGCCACCGAACAGCCCGGCGTCGATCAGCTGCCCGCACTGTTCGACACCGCCCGGTCGGCAGGGAGCCCGGTCGAGGCGCGGATCGAGGTGTCGGCGGGGGCGCTGCCCGGGGTGCTCTCCCGCGAGTCCTACCGGATCGTCCAGGAGGGTGTCACCAACGCGCTCAAGTACGCGCCCGGCGAGCCGGTCAGCGTCCGGATCGCCGTTCAGGGCGGGCAGTTGGAGCTGCGCTGCGCCAATCGCTCGGCGGTCGGCGGGGCCCCGGCGAGCCTGGCGGGCGGCGCGGCGGGCAAGGGCGGCAAGGGCGGCAAGGGGCTGCGCGGCATCCGGGAACGCGCCACGCTGCTCGGCGGGGAGGCCACCGCCGGGGTGTCGGGCGACGGGGGCGGGGAGTGGGTGCTCGCCGTCCGGCTGCCCCTACGCTTGGGCTCGTGACGAACGATCCTGTGGGCGACGGACCGGCGAGGGGCTCCGCCGGGATGATCGACATCCTGCTCGCCGACGACGAGGAACTGGTCCGGGCCGGGATGCGGGCCGTCCTGGAGGCGCAGGGGGACCTGCGGGTGGTCGGTGAGGCCGCCGACGGCGCCGACGCGGTGGCGCTGGCCCGCACGCTGCGCCCGCACGTCGTCCTGATGGACGTCCGGATGCCGGTGCTGGACGGCCTGGAGGCGACCCGCGAGCTCCTGCGCCCCGGCGCGCCGGGGGAGCAGCCGCCGAAGATCCTGGTCGTCACCACCTTCGAGAACGACGACTACGTCTACCAGGCGCTGCGCGCGGGCGCCGACGGCTTCCTGCTGAAGCGCTCCCGGGCGGCCGAGATCGCGCACGCGGTACGGCTGGTGGCGGCGGGCGGGTCGCTGCTGTTCCCGGCCGCGATCCGCCGCCTCGCGGCCGGCCACGGCAATCCCGCCGCCCGCGCGACCATGGAGCGGGCGGCGCTGACCGAGCGCGAGGCGCAGGTGCTGCGGCTGGTCGCGCGCGGCCTCAGCAACGGGGAGATCGCCGAGCTGCTGTTCCTCGGCGTGCAGACGGTGAAGACCCACGTCAGCAGTGTGCTGGCGAAGCTCGGGGCGCGGGACCGCACCCAGGCGGTGATCGCCGCGTACGAGTCGGGCTTCGTCGAGCCGTCGGAGTAGCGCACAGCGCGGCGGGCAGGAGTGGCGCACCGGGCCTGAGCGGCGTAGCGGGCAGGAGCTCGGCGGGGACGCGGGCGGCCCGGTGCCGTCGGGGTCAGGCCGGGTAGGCGTGGGTCTGGGCGGCCTTGACGGAGGCCCAGACCTCGGATCCGGGCGCCAGCCCCAGCTCGGCGACGGCGGCCGGGGTGAGGTCGGCGGCCATCGGCAGTTCGCCCGCGAGGTCGGCGCGCACCTGGTCGCCGTGCAGGTCCAGGCCGGTGACCTCGGCCTTCCACACGTTGCGCGCGCTGGACTGGGGCCGTTCGCGGTGCAGGGTCACGGCGGACGGCGGGAAGGCGACGAAGGCCGGGCCGGACAGCTCCTCGGTGGTGGCCAGGACCGTGCCGGCCGTGAGCGTGACCTGGTGGCCCTCGGCCACGCCCTGGTACAGGTTCAGTCCGACCAGGCGCGCGATGTAGTCGGTGCGCGGCCGCCGGGCGACCTCCGCCGGGCTGCCGGACTGCACCTCGTGCCCTCCCTCGATCACCACCAGCCGGTCGGCGAGCACCATCGCGTCCAGCGGGTCGTGCGTCACCAGCACCGCCACGGCCTCGAACTCGGCAAGATGGCGCCGCAGTTGGGCGCGCACGTCGAGCCGGGTGCGGGCGTCCAGGGCGGCCAGTGGCTCGTCCAGCAGCAGCAGCCGGGGACGGACGGCCAGCGCCCGGGCCAGCGCCACCCGCTGGGCCTGGCCGCCGGAGAGGCTGCCGGGGCGTACGGAGGCGTGGTCGGCCAGGCCCATCCGCTCCAGCCAGGCGGCCGCCTCGGCCCGGGCGGCACGCTTGGGGCGGCCCTGGCAGCGCGGGCCGAAGGCGACGTTGTCGAGCGCGCTGAGGTGCGGGAAGAGCAGGTAGTCCTGGAACACCACGCCGACGGGACGTTCCTCGGCGGGGGTGTGCACGCGCTGCCCGGGCTCCTCCAACAGACGTCCGTCCAGGCGCAGGTGGCCGCCGGTGAGCGGGAGCAGCCCGGCGAGGGCGCGCAGGGCGGTGGACTTGCCGGCGCCGTTCGGGCCGAGCAGCGCGACCACCTCGCCGGGGGCGGCGGTGAGGGCGAGGTCGAGGGTGAACGCGGCGCGCTCCACCCGCAGCCGGGCGTCGAGGGCGGGTGCAGGCGCAGCCGTGGCGGTGGCGGTGGGATCGGCAGGGGCAGCAGGGGCAGCAGGGGCAGCGGGGGCAGCGGGGTCGGTCGGGGAGGTGCTCATCGGGGCGGCGTCCAGGGGGTCGGGGCAGCGGTGGCCGGGTTCCGGCCCGGGGCTCGCAGGGCCGTCACGGGGTCGACATCCAGCGGTCGCGCAGGCCGACCAGGACCGCGACGGAGACCACCAGCAGGACCAGCGACAGCGCGATCGCCGCCTCGGGGTCCGATTCCATGGCGAGGTAGACGGCCAGTGGCATGGTCTGGGTGCGGCCCGGGAAGTTGCCCGCGAAGGTGATCGTGGCGCCGAACTCGCCGAGCGCCCGGGCCCAGGCGAGGACCGCCCCGGCGGCGATCCCCGGGGCGATCAGCGGCAGGGTCACCCGGCGGAACGCCGTCAGCCGGGAGGCGCCCAGGGTCGCGGCCGCCTCCTCGTAGCGGGGGTCGGCGGCGCGCAGCGCGCCCTCCACGCTGATCACCAGGAACGGCATCGCCACGAACGCCTCGGCGATGACCACCCCGGTCGTGGTGAACGGCAGCGTGATGCCGAAGGCCGAGTCCAGCCAGGAACCGACGATGCCGCGCCGCCCGAGGACCAGCAGCAGTGCCACGCCGCCGACCACCGGCGGCAGCACCAGCGGCAGGGTGACCAGGGCCCGGATCACCCGCCGGCCCGGCAGTTCGGTGCGGGCGAGCAGCCAGGCCAGCGGGACGCCGAGGACCAGCGAGACCGCCGTGGCCGCCGTCGCGCAGATCAGCGACAGGCGCAGGGCGTCCCAGACGGCGGCGCTGGTGAGCTGCTCGGACAGGCCGCTCCAAGGAGCCCGGACGAGCAGGCCGACCAGCGGCAGGATCAGGAACGCCAGCCCGAGCAGCGCCGGGAGCAGCAGCGTGACCGGGACGCGGTGGGTGCGCCGGCGCCGGCGCCGGCGTGGCAGGGCTTTCGCCGTTCCTGCCATGCCGGGCCCGGTGTCGGCGGTGCGTTCGGTGGTGCGCCCGGTGTCGCTGGTGCGCTTGGTGGTGCGGTCGCTCACGGCGCCTGGAAGCCCGCCGCGGTGAGCGCCTGCTTGGCCTCGGGTGACTGGATGTACGCGACGAAGGCGGCGGCGCCGTCCTTGTTCGGGGCCTTGGCCAGGGCGGCGATCGGGTAGTCGTTCACGGCCTTGTCGGCCTCGGGGAAGTCCACGCTGTCGATCTTCCCGGCATCCGCCTTCACGTCGGTCTTGTACACGAGCGAGGCGTCGACCTCGCCGAGCTCGACCTTGGTCAGCGCGCCCTTGACGTCCTGCTCCAGGGTGACCGGGGTGAGGTTGACGTTGGCGGCCTTGAGCGCGGTCAGGGCGGCGGCGCCGCACGGCACCTCCTTTGCGCACAGCGCGACCTTCACGCCGGAGGCGGTGAGGTCGTTCAGGCCCGCGACGTGCTTGGGGTTGCCCTTGGGCACGGCGATGGTGAGCGTGTTCTTGACGAAGGTCTTCGGGTCGCCGCTCGCGCCGCCCGCGTCGGTCACGGTCTTCATGGTGGCCGGACTGGCGGCGGCGAACACGTCCGCCGGGGCGCCCGAGTTGATGCTGGTGGCGAGGCTGGAGCTGCCGCCGAAGTTGAACTTGACCTTGGCGCCCGGGTTCGCGGCCTCGAACTTCTTGCCGAGGTCGGTGAACGTCTCCTTGAGCGAGGCGGCGGCGAAGACGGTGATGTCGCCGGTGGCCTTCGGGACGCTGCCGCCACCGGCCGCCGACGAGGCCGAGGAACCCGCCGTCGAAGCGGGCGAGGAGCCGCCGGACTTGCCACCGCCGTCGCTGCCGCAGGCGGTGGCCCCGAGGCTGAGGACGAGGGCCGCCGCGGCGGCGACGGCGAGTCTGCGGGTGGTCGTACGGGTGCTCATCGGGGCTTCCCCTCCAGGGCTCGCGCCGGAAGGGGCGCGGGGTGAGGCCGCAGGTGCGGCCATTACGGTGATCATAGTGCCGCAAATGCGAGTGATAAGTCCTCTGTCGCTTCGCACAGGCGGGGTGTGGCGGGGGTCTCCGCCCGGCTGTGTGAAGGCTCAAACGTGCACGGACGGCGCCGGGGCGGGAGTGTTGCGGGGGTCGGCGTGACGGCCGGTGTGAGGGGCCGTGTGAGGGGGGCGACGTGAGCATGGTGCCGGGGAAATTGCGTCGCGCAGGGGGCGGTCGGGCGGACAGAGTGGGGGCGATTCGTACAGCA
Organism: Kitasatospora sp. NPDC058492; assembly: GCF_042720685.1. Taxonomy (NCBI): domain Bacteria; kingdom Bacillati; phylum Actinomycetota; class Actinomycetes; order Kitasatosporales; family Streptomycetaceae; genus Kitasatospora; species Kitasatospora sp. NPDC058492. The sequence goes on along the minus strand of NZ_JBHXMU010000004.1, from coordinate 26,654 downwards.
GTCCGCACAGCAGTCCGTACACACCGCCCGGGTCGAACGGCCCAGGAGGGGAGGAGGGGTCCGTCCATGTCCACGTTGCGCGTCACCGTCGAGAAGCTGGTCGTCCTGGAGCACCCGAACGCCGACGCACTGGAGCTCGCGCAGGTCGGCCTCTACCGGGCGGTGGTCGCCAAGGGCAGGTACCGGACCGGCGACTACGCCGTCTACATCCCCGAACAGTCGGTCCTCCCGGCGGAGTTGATCGAGGAGCTGGGCCTGACGGGCAAGCTGGCCGGCAGCAGGTCCGACCGGGTGAGGGCCGTCCGGCTGCGCGGTGAGCTGTCCCAGGGCATCGTCTGCCTGCCGACCGCGCTCGCCGGTACCGACCTGGCGGACGCCGCCGGGCGTGGCGAGGACTTCGCCGAGCTGCTCGGAGTCGTCAAGTGGCAGCCCCCGGTGCCGACCTCCATGAACGGCGACGTGCTGAGCGCGCCAGACCTGCTGCCCTGGGTGGACATCGAGAACCTCAAGCGCTACCCCGACGTCTTCGAGCCCGGCGAGCCCGTGGTGCTGACCGAGAAGCTGCACGGCAGTTGCTGCCTGATGACGTACACCGCCGCCACCGGCGAGGTCCAGGTGTCGTCCAAGGGCATCGGGGCGCAGGGGCTCTCGCTGGTCGAGGACGAGCGCAACCTGTACTGGCGGGCCGTGCGCGCGTACGACCTCCCCGCCGTGGCGGCCCGACTGGCCGAGCGGCTCGGCGCCGAGCGGGTCGGTGTCTTCGGCGAGGTCTTCGGGGCCGGTGTGCAGGACCTGACGTACGGCGCCTCCGGCCGTGCCGAACTGCCCGGCTATGCCGTGTTCGACGTGTCGGCCTTGGTGGACGGGCAGCTGAGGTGGTACTCCGCCGCCGAACTGCTCGACGGCGAACTGCCGTTGGTGCCCGAACTGTGGCGCGGGCCGTTCGACCCGGAGACGGTGCTGGCCTTCGCCCAGGGCGAGGAGACCGTCTCGGGGCGTGAACTCCACCTGCGCGAAGGCGTGGTGGTCCGGCCGGTGACGGAGCGCTGGAGCCTGGTGGTCGGCGGACGGGCGATCGCCAAGGTGGTCGGTGACGCCTACCTGACGCGCAAGGGCGGCACCGAGTACGAGTGATCCCCGCCCCGCCCCGTCGCGCCCTCCCGTGCGCTCCCGCGCGCTTTCGCTTCTTCGCGCGCGCCTTCGCGCCTTCCGTTACTGATGACTCGTCAGTTACGTTGATGGGTCGCCTGTGGAGAATGGAGTGCCGATGACCACCGCCACCGCCCTCATCCCCGGGCCGGCCGGAAACCCCCTGGTCGGGTCGCTGTTCGATCTCACCCGCCGCCCGCTGCGCACCTACCTCGCCGCCCACCGCGACCACGGGGACGTGGTCCGGTTCCGGGTCGGGCCGCCCGGGCTGCGGGTCGAGTTCTACGGGGTGTTCTCCCCGGAGGGTGTCCAGCAGGTGTTGGGTAGCGAGGCCGCCAACTTCCGCAAGGAGAACGCCTTCTACGACGAGCTGCGAAGCAGCGTCGGCAACGGACTGCTGACCAGCCAGGACGGCGACTACCAGCGCCAGCGCCGGCTGGTCCAGCCGCTGTTCACCCGCCGCCGGGTGGACGGCTACGCGGGCGCCGTCGCCCAGGAGGCGCGGGCGCTCACCGAGCGGTGGAACGCGATCCCGGTCGGGGTCGGGGTCGTGGACGCGGCGGAGGAGATGTCCCGGTTCGCGCTGCGCGCCGTCGCCCGGATCCTGTTCGGCGCGGACGTCGAGGAGGCGGTGGCGGTGGTGGACCGCAGCTTCCCGGTGCTCGGTGAGTACGTCTGGGACCGGGGCTTCGCGGCGATTCGCATCCCGCGCACCTGGCCGACCCCCTCGAACCGGCGCGGCGCCGAGGCCCAACGCGCCCTGTACGCGGTCTGCGACCGGATCATCGCCGAGCGGGCCGCGCGCGGCGACCTGGACGAGGACGCGGACGACCTGCTCACACTGCTCGGACGGGCCCGCGGCGAGGACGGAGAGCAACTCGACCCGGCCGAACTCCGGGACCAGGTGCTGGTGTTCCTGCTCGCCGGGCACGAGACCACGGCCACCTCGCTGGCCTTCGCGCTGCACCTGCTGGCCACGCACCCCGAGCAGCGCAAGCTCGCCCAGCAGGAGGCGGAGACCGTGCTGGCCGGCCGGGAGCCGACCGCGGCGGACCTGGAGTCGCTGCCGTACATCACCCGGGTGCTGAAGGAGTCGATGCGGCTCTACCCGGCGGCGGCTCTGGTCGGGCGGAGGGCGGTCGCCGAGACGGTCATCGACGGGTACGTGATCCCGGCGGGTGCCCAGGTCGTCGTCTCGCCGCTGGTCACCCACCGGCACCCGGCGCACTGGCCGGACCCGGAACGCTTCGAACCCGACCGCTTCCTGCCCGAACAGGAGAAGGAGCGGCACCGCTACGCCTGGTACCCGTTCGGCGGCGGTCCGCGGGCGTGCATCGGGCAGCACTTCGCGATGCTGGAATCGGTGCTGAGCCTGGGCGTGCTGCTGCGGGACTTCGAGATGGAGGCGGTGGACGAGCAGGTGGCGCTCGCCCAGGGCATCACGCTCCGCGCGGCGAGCCCGATGCGGATCCGGGTGACGGCGAGGGGAGCCGCGGGGCTCGCCGGGTAACGGCTGACAGCCTGCAGCATTCAGATTTCAGCGGACAGATAACAGAAGATGAAATCTGTTATCTGTCATCTGTTTGTTGTTATCTGTTCGCCGCCTCTCCGGGCATGCGACCGGCCGGCGCCCGCCGGGGTACGGACATGCAGCGGGGGCGCCGCCCCGGCGGGACGGCGCCCCTCATCGGTCCTGCCGGTGCCTCAGCCCCGGCTCTGGAACACGATCTTGGTCCAGCTGGAGCCCGGGCAGTTGCCCCAGACGTCCCAGGCCTGGGATCGGGCGCCGATCCACAGGCCGGTGGTGCTCGTGCCGTTGGCGCAGTAGGTGATGGTGCGCAGCTCGCCCGAGTAGACGTTGCAGTAGCCCACCCAGCGCCACCCGTAGTCTGCGGTGATGACGCAGTGGTAGGAGGCGGCGGCCACCTCGGGCGAGGCCCCGATGGCACCGGCGGTGATGGTCTGGTCGGCGGCGGCGACGGTGGGCGCGGCGGCGGCGGGCAGGGCGGTGGTGCCGAGCACGCCGAGGGCGGCTGCGGCGGCCATCCCGAACGTGGCGATCTTCCTGGCGATGCGACCTCGCATGGCGGTTTCTCCTCGCTCAACGGTACAGATCGGGCAGTGCGTCCCCGGCCGTCCGGATCCACGGGGCGAGTGAATTCCGGCTTCCTGTCCGGCTGATGACGTATTGCGCACGAATGACTGCGGACAGTGAGACGACGACCTATGATGTGACCTGTGTCACAGGCTTTTTCGATGGGTCGTGACCTGCCCAACTGGGCTTTCGGAGTGCCGATTTCCGGGGAGAGCGGCATGGCGGAATGCGACGGTCGGTGTGGCGGCGGACGCGGGAGCGGGGGCGGGAAGGACTTCGGTCCGAGGCCCGCCGATCGTCAATCGGCCGATTTCAACCGGGTGTTCACGGAAATGCTGCCGAGGCTCCACCGGGCGGCCGCTTCGCTCACCGGCGGGCTCGCCGCCGGGGACGTGGTGCATGACGCGTATCTGCGGATCGCCCGCAGGCCGGAGCGGTTCCTGAGCCATCCGCAGCCCTACGCCTACGTGTTCACCACGATGGCGAACATCCTGCGCGACCAGTGGTGCCGGGAGCGGCGGAGGGTCGTGCTGCCCGATCCGTCCGAGACGGCCGAGCGGGAGCGGGGCCAGCCGCCGGTCGAGTCGCCGTCGGGCGGGATGGTCGAGCTGCAGGCGCGCTGGGAGGTGCTCCGGCTGCTGGGCTGCTTGACCTCGAAGCAGGCCCGGGTGGTGGTGCTGGTGGATCTCGACGGCTACACCGTCGACGAGGCCGCCGAGCTGCTGGGCCTGCATCGCAGCACGCTGGCCGTCACCCGTCGCCGCGCCCACGGGAAGCTGCGCGCCGTCCTCGCGCGGGAGCGGGAACATGAGCGGGAGGGCGAGCGGGGCGATCGGCCGGGGCCCACCCCCGCAGCGGCGCCCGGCGCGGGGTCCGATGAGGGGCCCGGCGCAGGCCCTGGGGCGGCTCCCGAAGCGGCTCCCGACGCACCGAGCTGACGCTAAGTCAGCTGATGCGCGACCCCGGCCCGTACGCTGAAAATCGTGATCACGTACGAGGACCACCGCCTCCGCGCCCTGGCTGACGACGGCCGCTGGCCCGAACTGCTGACCGCCTACCGGCAGGGCCGGGCGGCAGCCGTGGAGCGCGCCGGGGAGGAGCCCGCGGCGGCGCTGACCGCGCCGCTCGGCCACCTGATCGCCTACTCGGCGCCGCCGGAGCTGTCCGTCCGGCTGTTCGACCGGGATGGCGGCCCGGGGACGGTCGCCGGGGTCGCCGACCATGACGCCGGTCCGCTCTGGGAGGTGCTGGCGACTCGGCATTCCTGGCTGCGTCTGGCTCCGCTGCTCGTCCCGGCCCCGGTGCGCCGACTGGTCGCGCAGACCAGGGTGCTGCTCGGCGAGGACCTCTCGTACGGGGCCGAACCCGACCCGGAGGGCATGCCGCTGCTGCTGGCGCCCTGGGAGACGGCCGGATGGGACGAGGGGGCTCGGGTGCGCCAGTACCTGCCCTGCGGGGGCGCGCGCAGTGCGCTGCTGACCCTGCCGGCCAGCCGGGAGGGTCTGGGCGAGGTGGTGCTGCCCGCGCCGGGTGTACGGCTGGGCGGGCAGCGGGCGACCCGGGCGCTGGCCGCGCTGGCGGACTGGGCGGAGGTGGTCTGCGTCCGGGGCCCGGCGCCGCAGGCGGCCGCCCAACTGGCCCGTAGATCCCGGGTCGCCGGCGGGTACCTGCCGTTCGCGCTGGTCTACCCGGCGCTGGTGCAGGCCGCCGTCGGGGACCGCGGGCGGGGCTCGGCGCACGGACGGCTGGCGCTCTGGCGGGCGCTGGTCGCGATGGCCGGCGCGGAGGGTACGGACGGGCCGGACCGGGCGGAGGTCGACGCGCTGGTGGCCCGGATGCGGTGCTTCATCTGGCACGAGCCGGCCGCCGGGCTGCGCCATCTGCACGTCGCGCTGGAGGACCCGGCCTGTGGCCTGGCCTGGGCGGTGAGCGGCTCCGAGGACCTGTGAGGACCTGAGAGGGCCTGCGAGACTCCGTCAGGACCTGCGAGGACCTGCGAGGACCCGTGAGAACCGGTGAGGGCCTGTGGCGAAGGCCCGCCGGACATGCGGAACCCCCGGTCCGACGCCGTTTCCGGGGGAGGTGGTGGCGCCGGACCGGGGGCGTATGAGGGGGCCGCTCAGGCGGCCGCGGTCGTGCCGCTCCGGACGGGGTCGGCTTCCGGAGCCGCCGGGACGGCCTCGGGGGCCGCGATCGGCCCGCCGTGCGCGTCGACCAGGGTCCGCTCGTCGAACGGCTCCTCGCCGGCCAGCACCCGCTGGGCGCGGTCCGCGTCGAGTTCGCCGGTCCAGTGCCCGATCAGGACGGTGGCGACGGCGTTGCCCGCGAAGTTGGTGAGCGCGCGGGCCTCGGACATGAAGCGGTCGATGCCGACGATCAGGCCGACCCCGTCCACCAGGGCGGGCTTGTGCGACTGCAGTCCGCCGGCCAGGGTGGCCAGCCCGGCGCCGGTGACCCCGGCCGCGCCCTTGCTCGCGATCACCATGAACACCAGCAGCGAGAGCTGCTCGCCGATCGACATCGGCTTGTCCATCGCCTCGGAGATGAAGATCGACGACATGGTGAGGTAGATCGCGGTGCCGTCGAGGTTGAAGCTGTAGCCGGTCGGCACGGTGATGCCGACGACCGGGCGGCTCACGCCGAGGTGCTCCATCTTGGCGATCAGGCGGGGCAGCGCGCTCTCGGAGGAGGAGGTGGAGAGGATCAGCAGGAACTCGCGGCCCAGGTAGCGCAGCAGCGCGAACACGTTGACCCCGGCGACCAGTCGCAGCAGCGCGCCCAGGACGACGACGACGAACAGCACGCAGGTCGCGTAGAAGCCGATCATGATGACCGCGAGGCTCTTCAGCGCGGCCGTGCCGGTCGCTCCGACGACGGCGGCCATCGCCCCGAAGGCGCCGATCGGCGCGACCCACATGATCATCGACATGACCCGGAAGACCAGCCGCTGCACGTGTTCGATCCCGCGCAGCACCGGGGCACCGGCCGGGCCCATCGCCTGGAGGGCGAAGCCGGCGAGCAGTGCGACCAGCAGGGTCTGCAGCACCTTGCCCTCGGTGAGGGCCGAGAACGTGGTGGTGGGGATCATCCCGAGCAGGAAGTCGGTCGTCGACTGGGCGCCGCCGGCGACGGCCTGGGCGTGGCCGGACTTCGCGAGCGCGGCGGTCAGGTGCAGGCCGCCGCCGGGCTCCAGCAGGTTGCCGACGGCCAGACCGATGGCCAGCGCGACGGTCGACATGACGAGGAAGTAACCGAGGGCGAGGCCGCCGACCTTGCCGACCTTGGCGGCCTTGGTCACCGAGCCGATGCCCAGCACGATGGTACAGAAGATCACCGGGCTGATCATCATCTTGATCAGGTTGACGAAGCCGGTGCCGACCGGCTTCAACTCCACGGCGAAGCCGGGGGCGGCCAGCCCGACCACGATGCCCGCGACCACGGCGGCGATGACGGAGAGGTAGAGGTAGTGGGTCCGGTCCCTGCGTCTGGATCCCCCCACCGGTGCTGCTCCAACGGTCGACATCTGCGGCTCCTTCGCCGTGCGGTCCTGGCGGCCCCGGGTGGTGGGCCGCTCTGACTATCGGGCCTGGGCGTGACGGAGGTCACGTTTGCGTTCATAGAGTTCACGGCTGGGCGCGACCGGGCGCAGCCGGGCCGTGGGGGTGCGACTGGGCTGCGGGACGTTCGTCGACGGGCAGTCGACAGGCCGCCGACCGATCGCGGGCCCCTGGGGGACCCCGGGGGCGTGGTGCACACTGGCAGGCATGTCCGTGCGCACCGCCCCCACGCCCCCGCGCCGACGGCTCCCGGCACCCCGCGGGCTGGTCCGCAGCTTGGCCGGGCAGCTCTTCGTCGTTCAGGTGGTCATCGTCGCCGCCGTGGTGGCGGGCGGCGCGGTGCTCGCGTACCTCTTCACCGCCGACCGGGCCGAGGACGCGGCCCGCCGCCAGGTCACCGCCGTCGCCCACGCCGTCGCCGACTCGCCGTCCGTGCGGGCCGCCGTCACCGCGCCGGACCCGACCGCGGTGCTCCAGCCGTACGTCGAGCAGGTGCGGGTGGACACCGGCGTCTCCTTCATCACCGTCATGGACACCGAGGGCGTGCGCTGGACCCACCCGCTGCCCGAGCAGATCGGCAAGCGCTTCCTCGGGCACATCGACTGGGCACTCGCGGGGGAGACCCGCAGCGAGACCTACACCGGCACGCTCGGACCGTCCGTGCGGGTGGTCACGCCGGTGCTGGACGACCGGCACCAGGTGATCGCGCTGGTCAGCGCGGGCCTCACGGTGGAGTCCATCTCCGCGCAGTTGAGCGGCCCGCTGCTCGCCCTGGTCGGGGTGGCGGTGGCCGCGCTCGGGGTCGGCGGCGTGGGCACCTACCTCGCCAACTCCCGGCTGCGGCGGCACACCCACGGCATGGGGCCGGCCGAACTCAGCCACCTCTACGAATACCACCAGGCGACCCTGCGCTCGGTGCGCGAGGGGCTGGTCCTGCTGGACCGTGCGCACCGGGTGGTGCTCTGCAACGACGCAGCCCGCGAACTGCTCGGACTGGAAGGAAACTTGGAGGGTCGTCTGATCGTGGAGCTGGGGCTGCCGCGGGCGCTGGTCGCGGCCGTGCTCGGCGACGAGCCGGTCCGGGACGAGGTGCACCTGACCGCCGAGCGGGTGGTGGTGCTCAACACCTCCACCATCGGCACCGGCCTCGGCCTGGTCGTCACCCTGCGCGACCACACCGAACTCCAGTCGCTCAGCGGAGAGTTGGACTCCGTGCGGGGCTTCACCGAGGCCCTCGGGGCGCAGGCGCACGAGGCGGCCAACCGGCTGCACGCCGTCGTCTCCCTGATCGAACTCGGCCGCCACGAACAGGCGGTGGAGTTCGCCACCGCCGAGCTCGCGCTCGCCCAGCAGCTCACCGACCGGGTGGTCGCGGCGGTCGGCGAACCGGTGCTGGCCGCGTTGCTGCTCGGCAAGGCGGCCCAAGCGGCCGAGCGGGGAGTGGAGTTGACCCTCACCGACGACAGTCGGATCGACGACGGGCTGCTGCCGCCCGGGCTCTCCTCGCGGGACCTGATCACCGTCCTCGGCAACCTGATCGACAACGCCGTGGACGCCGCCATCGCCGGAGCCGCGCAGAGCACGGTGGCGCCGGAGGTCACCGTCACCGTGCGAATCGACGCGGGTGGTGGCGGTGCGGACGGCGGCGGTGCGGACGGCGGCGGTTCGGACGATGGTGGTTCGGGCGACGGCGGTTCGGCGGGCGGTGGTGTGGCGGGCGGCGACGTGGCTCCGGGTGGGGGCGGTTGCCTGCTGCTGCGCGTCGCCGACACCGGGGCGGGGATCGACCCGGCCGCCGTCGAGGACGTGTTCCGGCGCGGCTGGAGCACCAAGCAGGACGGGCGCGGGCATGGTCTCGGGCTGGCGCTGGTGGCCCAGGCCGCCCGGCGCAACGGCGGCAGCGTCGCGGTCGGGCGTGACCGGGGTGCGGTGCTCACCGTCCGGCTGCCGCTCGCCGGGCTGCCGGCACGACCCGGTGAGCGGCAACCGGGGCAACCGGGGCGGCCGGGGCGGCCGGAGCGACTTGGCCAGGCAGGGCAACCGGGGCAACCGGGCCGGCGGGAAGGGGCGTCGCGATGACCGAGGCGACCGCCGCTCCGGGGATCTCCGTGCTGGTCGTCGAGGACGACCCCGTGGCCGCCGCCGCGCACACCCTCTACGTCGAGCGCGAACCCGGCTTCCACGCCGCCGGGACGGTGCACAGCTGCGCCGACGCGCTGCGCTTCCTGGACCGCGCCCGCGCTGCCGGGAGGCCCGTCGACCTGACCCTGCTCGACCTCTACCTGCCGGACGGCCACGGCCTCCAGCTCTGCCGCTCGCTGCGCGCCGCCGGCCACACCACCGACGTCATCGCGGTGACCTCGGCCCGCGACCTGGCGATGGTGCGGCAGGCCGTGTCGGCGGGCGTGGTCCAGTACCTGCTGAAACCGTTCAGCGCCGCCGCCCTGCACGATCGCCTGGAGCGCTACGCCCGCTACCGCGACAGCCTCGGGCGCACCGGCGAGGCGACCGGGCAGGGCGAGGTCGACCAGGCGTTCGCCCTGCTCCGCACGCCCGAGCGCAGCAGCCTCCCCAAGGGGCTGAGCGCGCCCACCCTGGACACCGTCGCCTCCGTGCTGCGCGAGACGGAGACGGGCCTGTCCGCCGCCGCCGCGGGCGCCGCCGCCGGGGTCTCGCGGATCACCGCGCGCCGCTACCTCGAACACCTCGTCGACACCGGGCGGGCGGTGCGGGAGCCGCAGTACGGGAGCGTGGGGCGGCCGGAGCTCTGCTACCGGTGGAAGGGTGGTGGGGCGGCTCCGGGTCGGCGGGGGTGAGGGCCGTGACCTTTTCGCCGGTCGCTCGTTGGCAGGACCGGGGGCGGTTCACTCACTCGGGTGGTTCTGGGGGCCCCCGGGGTATCCCGCCAGGTCAGGGGCGGTAAAGTTAGGCTTACCTAACTTCTTCTGGGGGTTTGCCTTGTCGCTCGCCGCCGTTCCCGCCCAGGCCCCGGCCTCCTCCTCCGGAGATGTCGGAGCCGCCGGAGCCGCCGGAGCTGTCGAAGCCGCTGGTGTCGCTGGAGCCGCCGGTGCCCCGGCCTCCGGCGAGGCCATCCTGCGCCGCCAGCGCGTACGCGAGTCCGCCGCCCGTACGTACGCCCGGTCCTTCCCGATCGTCCCGGTACGGGCCCACGGCATGACCGTCGAGGGCGCCGACGGGCGGCGCTACCTGGACTGCCTCTCCGGCGCCGGGACGCTCGCCCTCGGGCACAACCACCCGGTGGTGCTGGAGGCGATCCGCCGCACCCTCGACAGCGGCGCCCCGCTGCACCTGCTCGACCTCGCCACCGCCGAGAAGGACGACTTCACCAGCGCCCTCTTCGAGAGCCTGCCCGCCGACTTCGCCGCCGGCGCCCGGATCCACTTCTGCGGGCCCGCCGGCACCGACGCCGTCGAGGCCGCGCTCAAACTGATGCAGACCGCCACCGGCCGGTCCGGCGCGCTCGCCTTCACCGGTGCCTACCACGGCATGACCGCCGGAGCCCTCGCGCTCACCGGCAACGTCGCCGTCAAGGAACCGCTGCCGAGCGGCGGCGAGGTCGTCCGGCTGCCCTACCCGTACGGCTACCGCTGCCCGTTCGGCGTCGGCGGCGAGGCCGGCGCCGACCTCGCCGCAACCTACGTCGAACGGCTGCTCGACGACCCCTCGGGCGGGGTCGTCCCGCCCGCCGCGATGATCCTGGAAGCCGTCCAGGGCGAGGGCGGCGTCGTCCCCGCGCCCGACGGCTGGCTGCGCGAGATGCGCCGGATCACCGCCGAACGCGGCATCCCGCTGATCGTCGACGAGGTGCAGACCGGCGTAGGGCGCACCGGGGCGATGTGGGCCGTCGAACACAGCGGCATCGTCCCGGACGCCATGGTGCTCTCCAAGGCCATCGGCGGCAGCCTGCCGCTCGCCGTCGTCGTCTACCGGGAGGACTACGACGGCTGGCGCCCCGGCGCCCACACCGGAACCTTCCGCGGCAACACCCTCGCCATGGCCGCCGGCGCCGCCACCCTGCGCCACGTCGCCGCCCACGGGCTGGCCGAGCGAGCCGCCGTCGTCGGCGAGCGGATGACCGCCCGGCTGCGCGGGCTCGCCGCCGAACTGCCGGTGATCGGCGACGTGCGCGGGCGCGGCCTGATGCTCGGCGTCGAACTCGTCGACCCCGCCGCCGAACCGGACGCCTGCGGGGCCCGGCCGGCCGACCCGGCGCTCGCCCGCCGGGTCCGGGAGGCCTGCCTGGCGCGCGGGCTGATCGTCGAACTCGGCGGGCGCCACGACGCGGTGCTGCGACTGCTGCCGCCGCTCACCATCACCGACGAGCAGGTCGCTGCGGTGCTCGACCGGCTCGCCGACGCGATCGCGGCTGCGGCGGCCGTCGATTCCGCCGCTGTGGCGAGCCCTGTGGCGAGCCCTGCGGCTCCCGCGGCCCGGGGCGCCGAATGAGCGCGGGGCGAGGGGGCGGTGGCGGTTCAGGGGAAGGCTCGGGAGGAGGTTCGGGCGCCCGATCAGGGGCCGGTGGTGACTCCGGGGCCGCGGGCGGGGCCGGGGCCGGGGGTGGTTCCGGCGCCGCCGCCGGACTGCCCGGCGGGCCCGTCCCGTTGGACGCCCTCGCGGGCGGCGTCGGCGGGCCCGGCACGCTCGGGCCGCTGCTGGCCACCGTCCTCGACGCGCTCGACCACGGCATCGCCCTGCGCGGCGGGCCGCTGCCCGCAGGCAGTCCGGCCGAGCTCGGCGCGCTGGTCGCCGACGGCCTGGCCGGCGCCCACGGGCCCGGCGCGCTCGCCCGCCTCACCGAACTCCTCGCCTACGGCGCCGCCGACCCCGCCGACCCGGCCTGCGCCGCCCACCTGCACTGTCCGCCGCTCGCCGTGGCCGCCGCCGCCGACCTCGCGGTCAGTGTCCTCAACCCCTCCCAGGACTCCTGGGACCAGGCCCCCGCCGCCACCGCCCTGGAGACCGCCCTCCTCGCCGAACTCGCCACCTTGGTCGGCTACGACCCGGCCCGCGCTGCCGGCGTCCTCACCTCCGGCGGCACCGAGTCCAACCTCATGGGCCTGATGCTGGCGCGGGACCAGAAGCTGGACGGCATCGTCGAGTTGGACGGCATCCCGGGCGGCGTCCGGCCGTGCATCGTCGCCTCCGAGGCCGCGCACTTCTCCGTCCAGCGCGCCGCCGCCCTGCTCGGGCTCGGCGAGCGCGCCGTCACCACCGTCCCCGTCGACCGGCAACTCCGGATGGAACCAAAGGAGTTGGAGCGGACCCTGGCCGAGGCCAGCTGGGCCGGACGCACCCCGATCGCCATCGTCGCCACCGCCGGTACCACCGACACCGGCGGCATCGACCCGCTGCACGTCGCCGCCGACCTGGCCGGCCGCTACGGCGCCTGGCTGCACGTCGACGCCGCGTACGGCGGCGGCGCGCTGCTCTCCGACCGGCTCGCCCCGCTCCTCGACGGCATCGACCGCGCCGACTCCGTCTCCCTCGACTGGCACAAACTCGGCTGGCAGCCCGCCGCCGCCGGCGTCTTCCTGGTCCGCCGCACCGAGACCTACGTCTCGCTCGCCCGCCGCGCCGAGTACCTCAACCCCGTCGACGACGAGCAGGCCGGCTACCCCAGCCTGCTCGGCCGCTCGCTGCGCACCACCCGGCGGGCCGACGCCTTCAAGCTCGCCGTCACCTTGCGCACCCTCGGTCGCGACGGGCTCGGCCGACTCGTCGACGCCTGCCACGAACTCGCCCGGTCCGCTGCCGAGGCCGTCCGCGCCGAACCGTCGCTCGAACTCCACGCCGAACCCGCGCTGACCGTCCTGCTGTTCCGCTACCGGCCGCCGGGCCTGACCGACGAGGCCGCCGTCGACGAACTCAACGGCAGCCTGCGCCGGTTGCTGCTGCGCACCGGGCGGGCGGTGGTCGGGCGGACCGAACTCCCGGGCGAGGGGCCCGGCCGGGTGCGGCTCAAGCTCACCCTGCTCAACCCGCACGCCACGGCGGGGGAGGTCCGTGCACTGCTGCGCGACGTGGTGGACGCCGGGCGGAAGGCCGAGGGGGACCGGGCCGGCTAGGCGCGTGCTGCGGGGAGTCGGTCATCGCTGGGGAGTCGGTTGTCGTCGGCCGCCCGGCGCCCGGGCAGGCCCCGTTCGAGACCGAGGACCAGGGCACCGATTCGTGACCGCGACCAGATGACCACGGTTGCTGCGGTGGCGGTGGCGGTGGCGGTGGCGGTGGCGGCGGTCCGTCAGTCGCTCAGGAGGAGGGTGCGGGTGAGCTCCCAGGTCTCCGGGTCGGCGGCGACCAGCAGGCCGTTCTCGCAGCCGGGGGCCTCGGGGCGGTAGGGGGTGCCGTCCAGTCGGGCGGACACGCCGCCGGCCTCGGTGACGAGCAGGGAGCCGGGGGCGTGGTCCCAGGGGAGGGTGCGCCAGTAGAGGAGGAAGTCGAAGCGGCCCTCGACGACGTCCGGGTACTCGATTCCGGCCGCGTGCCGGCCGGGGGAGACCTCGCCGAAGGCCGACTCGTTGGCCTGTAGGCGCCGGCGGTGTTCCGGGTCGAGGTAGCGGCTCTTCACGGATCCGCGCAGCTTCGCGGCGTCGCGCGGTGCCGGCGGCCGGGTCAGGCGTACGCCGTCGCGCCAGGCCCCGGAGCCCAGTTCGGCGCAGTAGGCGGTGGCGGTGGCGGGCTGCCAGATCCAGGAGGCGACGGTCTCCCCGCCGCGGACGAGCGAGCACATCACGGCGTACTCGGGGCGGCCGGCGACGAAGTTGGAGGTGCCGTCGACCGGGTCGACCAGCCAGGCGGCGGGCTCGTCGTGGAGGGCCTGGGCGAGTTCGGGGTCGGCGGAGACGGCCTCCTCGCCGACCACGGGGATGGGCAGCAGCTCGCGCAGGCGGCGGGTGATGATCGCCTCGGCCTCGCGGTCGGCGACCGTCACGATCTCGCCGGGCGCCTTCTCCATCACCTCGCCGGCGGCCAGCGCACGGAAGCGCGGCTCCACCACCTCGGCCGACGCCTCGGCGAGTATCTCCGCCACCTTGTCCATCAGCACGTTCGCGCTCCCTTCGCTGCCTACCACTGTCGCACGAGTGTGCGGAGGTGACCTGCGGCGACCCCTGGGGCGGGCGGGGCCCACGGGTGGGGTCCGGCACGTGGACGGGCGGGCGGCGGGGCGCGAACAGGGGGCGGCGAACAGATAACAGCTGACAGATAACAGATTTCGAAATCTGTTATCTGTCAGCTGTTATCTGTTACCTGTCGACCGTCATCCGGGGTGCCCTCAGCCGCCCAGGTAGTGGAACCCCGGGCGCGGGTGCATCAGGAACTCGTGGTGCGAGATGTTCCAGGCGTACGCGCCCGCCATCGCGAACAGCACGCGGTCGGCCGCCCGCAGGCCGTCGGCGTCGGAGGCGGCCCGGGCGAGGACGTCCTTCGGGGTGCAGAGCTGGCCGGCCAGGGTGGCGCGGCCGGTGGCGACGGCGGGGCGCGGCCACGGATGCGGCCAGGCGTCGACCGGGAGCACCTCGAAGGGCTGGGAGTGCCCCCGGGTGGCGGGGGTGCGCAGGTGGTGGGTGCCGCCACGGACCACCGCGAAGTCCTCGCCGTGGCTCTGCTTCACATCCAGCACCTCGGTCGCGTACCAGCCGCAGTGGGCGGTCAGGGCCCGGCCGGGTTCGATCCGCAGGGTCAGGCCGGGGTGGGCGTCCAGCAGCTTGGCCAGCCCCTCGCCGAAGGCCGTCCAGTCGAAGTGGTTCGCCGGGTCCTCGTAGTCCACGGCCATCCCGCCGCCGACGTTGACCTCCGCCAGCGGGAAGCCGTGCCGCTCGGCCAGCGCGGCCGACCAGGCCACGATCTGCTCGGCGACGGCCAGTTGCTCCGCCGCCGCGAGCCCGCTGGCCAAATGGGCGTGCACGCCGCGCAGACGCAGCCGCCGCCCGAGCGGGTCGGGGCCGGTGCCGGGGCCGTCGCCGGTGAGCTGGCGCACGCACTCCTCGGCGCGGTCCGGGTCGAGCCCGAACGGCGTCGGCCGCCCGCCCATCGCGAGTGCCACCGCGTCGAGCGCACCGGTGGCGACCGGCAGGTTGACCCGTAGCAGCACGTCGACCACCGTGCCCGGCCGGTCCGCGAGGACGGCGTCGAGCCGGTGCAGTTCCTGCTCGCTCTCGATGTGCCAGCGGTGCACCCCGGCGTCCACGGCGGCGGCGATCTCGGCGGGCGTCTTGCCGGGGCCGCCGAAGGCCAGCGGTGCGTCCGGCACAGCCGCCCGCACGTGCGCCAACTCGCCTCCGCTGGAGACCTCGTAGCCGTCGACCGCGTCGCGCAGCGCGGCCAGCAGCGGCGCCTCCGGATTGGCCTTGGCGGCGTAGTACAGCTCGACCCGCGCGGGCAGCGCGGCCCGGACGGCGGCGGCGTGCGCGCGCAGCGCCGCCAGGTCGTAGACGTAGGCGGGCAGGGCGTCGGGCGCGAGGGCGGCGACGTGCCGGCGGACGATCTCGGTCATCGGGCGGCGCTCCCGAGGGAGAGGGGGGCGGAGGTGCGGGAGGCCTGGGCGAGGACGGATCCGGCGAGCGGCGAGGGCAGGCGGACGTAGCCGGCCTGCCGGTCGGCCTTGCGCTCCCAGCGGGTGAGCAGGTTGGCCTTGGCCGGCAGCGGCACGCCCGCGAGCAGTGCCCGCAGCCGGGGCGGCCGGCCGTGGCCTGCCGCGTACTGCTCCAGAGTGTCCCGGACCACCTGCCACAGGGCGCCCTCCAGCTCGGGGTGGCGGTCGGCGAGGGCGGCGAGCAGTTCGGCGACGTGGTTGACCAGCAGGCAGTAGACCACCCGGTCCCAGCCCCGCTCGGCGTCGTACGTCATGGGCCCGGCGACCTCGGGCGGGAGGGCGGCCAGGATGTCGGCGTTGTGCTCGGGGACGAGCTTGGTGCCCTCCAGATCGCGGAAGAGCACCTGGGTGGGGTGCCCGGTGGCGTCTACGCCGATGAGCACGTTCTGCAGGTGCGGTTCCAGCACCACGCCGTGGTCGAAGTAGGCGGCGAGCACGGGCGGGACGAGCAACCCCAGATAGGCCCGCCACCAGTCCAGGGCCTGGTAGGCGTCCGAACTCCCCTCCAGCAGACGGGAGATGTGGGCGGAGCTGGTCGGGTGCTCGTCGGCGACGGCGGCGGCCAGCAGCGGGGTGACGCCGGGTCGCAGCACGCCGCCGAAGCCCTCGCGGACGATCAGGCCGAAGCCCTCGTAGAGCGCCTGGTCGGGTCGGCCGTCGGTACCGGGCAGGGCGAGGGTGCGGAACGCGGGCTCGCGCAGCATCGCCGCGTCGGGGAAGCGCCGGGCGAGGTCGGCGAGGGCGGGGGCGAGCAGCCGGGTGAGCGCGACGGCGCCGGTGAGTTCGTAAGCGGCGTTCTTGCGCAGGCAGTTGGTGATGCGCACGTTGAGGCTGAACTTGAGGAAGGCGTCCGCGCCGTGGAGGGTGCGCACCGAGGCGGTGGCGGCGAACTCCTCGCCGCGCGGCCCGAGGTCGAGGACGTCACCGCGGTCCAGGGCATCGCGCAACAGCGGGTGATCGCCGATGAGTTGGTACTGCCAGGGGTGGGCGGGCAGCAGACGGTAGCCGTCCGGGACGTCGCCGAGGCCGTCCAGCAGGGCGCTCGCGCTCTCGTCCAGGGACTGCTCGGCGATCAGTTCGGTGCGGACGGCGAGGTGGCGCAGCGGGAACGCCGCACGGGACTCCGGGGCGTACCCGCGCCAGTCCCCCCGGGCGGCGGAGCGGGACTTGGGCGCCGGGTGGAAGCGGTGGCCGAACAGCAGGGCCTGCTCGGACTCCAGGTAGCGGTCCGGTCCGGAGGCCGGGCGGCCGACCAGGCTCTGCCGGAGGCCGTCGTGGCTGGAGGTGACCTGGCCCAGGAACTCCTCGTTCACCGTGCCGGTGCGCAGCTCCAGTTCGTCCTGTACGTGTTCCGCCAGCTCGCGCCAGTCCAACTCCGCCCAGCTGCCGCCTCGTTCGATCTCGACCGGGCCGGTGAAGCGGTGCGCGCCGAGCAGCGAGGTGCGGCGCAGGGCGATCCGCAGCAGGGCGCCGCGCCGGGGCAGGCGCAGCAGCAGGCGGCCGTCGGCCACGGCGGTCTGGTGCTCGGGGGCGGAGACTTCGCGCAGCAGGCAGTTCAGCAGGGTGTGGGCCACCGCGTCGTCGGCGGTGGGCAGTTCGTGGCTGATCGGCTCGTGAGTGATCGACTTGCGGGTGATCGGCTCGGGGGTGATCGGCTCGGGGGTCATCGGCGACTCCAGCGCTGGCGGAGGGACGGGAGGGAGAACGCGGTGGCCGTGACGGCGGCCAGCAGGGCGGCGGCGGTGCCGGCCACCACGGGCGCGGCGGCGCCGAACTGCCCGTTGGCCAGCGCTGCGACGGCGCCGGCGGCGACGGCGCCGCCCTTGGAGACGAGTTCGAGCGTGCCGAACATCCGCCCGGGCGCGCGCCCTTGGGCCGCTCCGGCGGCGAGTACGGCGAGGCAGACCAGGCCGAGCGTGAGCCCGGCGCCGAGCAGCAGCCGGACGGCGACGAAGACCGGGAGCGAGTACGCGACGGCGTGCCCGGCCAGGCCGAGCGCGACGAAGCCGAAGCCGAGCGCGATGCCGGTGTGCGGGCGGGCGTGGAACAGCGTGTGGATGCGCGCGGCGAACACCAGGTAGCACAGGTGCGGCAGGGCGAACAGCACGCCGGTGGTGGTGCCGGAGACGCCGGGCAGCCGTTGCTCGGCGAGCGAGATGAGATAGGGGAAGGAGATGACGGTGGCGAAGACGAAGACGAACTCGAAGACGTAGAGCGGGAGGAGCGGGGCGGCGGGTGCCCGCTCGGCGCGTCCCTCCGACGCGGGGGCGGCCGCCGGACGGTCCGGCTCGGGCAGCAGGGACAGCAGCAGTGCGGCGGCGAGCGGGAGGACAGCCATCACCAGGTACTGGCGGTGCGGGTCGATCCACGGGGACAACGCACCGACCAGGATCGGCGCGGCCACCAGGGCTGCCCGGGCGCTGCCCTGCATCAGGGTGAGTGCGCGGGACAGCCGCGGCCCGTCGAGGGCGGCGGCGAGGTAGCCGTTGGTGGCGGCGAAGGTGCCGCCGAGGAAGCCCTGGAGGACCAGTGCGAGGGTGAACGCGGGCAGGCTGCCGGCGGCTCCGGCCAGCAGGAAGGAGACGGTGAGCCCGAGTTGGGCGCGCAGCAGCAGCCGCTTGCGGCCGAAGCGGTCGGCGAGCCGGCCCCACAGCGGTGCGCCGAGCGCGCTGAAGACCGTCGGGACGATGTAGAGCACGCCGGCCCACCGGGCCTGCGGATCGCCGAGCGTGGGCAGGATCGCGGTCAGGTACGGCGGCAGGCCCAGTGCGGCGAAGGAGGCGACGAAGTAGCAGGCGGCGACGGCGTGCACCTGGCGGCGGCCGAGTCCGCCAGCGTGGTCCGTCCCGTGGCCGGAGCGCTGCGAAACGGTCTCCACACTCACCGGGCGATCCCGTTCGCCAGCAGGTAGTTGGGGCCGCTGGTGTAGTGCTTGTTGATGTCGGCGGCGCCTGAGCGCTGCTTGCTGAGCAAGGTCCCGGCGCTGACCATGGCCTTGACCGGCAGGCGTTCGGCCTCCAGCAGGTCCGTCCGCAGCGGCTCGCCGGCCGGCCCGATCCGGTCCACCGCCTCGGCCAGGCGCTTTCGCAACAGTGTGAGTACGTCAGTGAGTTCGGCGCGACGGTGCTCGGCGAGGCCGAACGCGAGCGCGCCGGTGCACAGGTGCCCGGTGATGGTGGTGAACAGGTCGGTGAGCGCCCGGTCGTCGTCGCCGAAGATCCGGGCGTCGTCGAAGTCGGCCCGGGTCGGGGCGAGTTCGCCGAGGCGGGCGGTCATCCGGGCGGTGTGCACGCGCGGGCCGTCGTCGTCCTTGTAGAGCAGGCGCAGTCCGTCGTCGTCGAGCACCAGGGAGGTGTTCTGCTGGTGCGACTCCAGCGCTATGCCGTAGTCGAACAGCGTGGTCTGCCAGTCCAGCAGGAGTTCCAGCAAGGAGTCGTAGAAGGCGAGTTGGTCGCCGTCGTGGAAGCGGTCGGCGAGGTGGTCGAGCACCAGGCGACCGCCGGGCGCGGGGGCCAGCAGGGCGGCCAGCGGGACGGTGACGGCCCGCTCCAGCCCGGCGGGGTAGCGGCGCAGCAGGACGGCCAGCAGTTCGTGGCCGGCGTGCGCCCAGGTCTGCTCGTCGGCGTGCAGGACGCGGTCGGCGAAGCGCGGCTCGCGGGCCAGCACGGCCTCGATCAGGCGCTGGCCGGCGGCGCCGTCGAGCAGCGTGCCGGGCTTGATGGTGCGGCGGTTGAGCCGGCCCAGCGTGGCGGTGGCGAGCGGGAGTTTGAGGTGGCAGGCGGGGTCGTCGGCGACGGCGACGGTGCGCATGGAGAGCGTCGGCACGACGGTCAGGTACGGCCGCTCGGCGAGCACCGCGCGGCCGGCCAGGCCGACCGCCTCCAGCGCCTCGTCCAGCGGGGCGCCGACGGTGAGGGGGTGGACCGGCAGGGTGGTCCAGTCGTCGCCGGGGCAGGCGTCCGCAAGGCCCAACCAGGCCGGAGTGGGCCACCAGCTCGGGAGCGGGCGCCGGCCGTGGGTGGTGAGGGCATCGGTCGGGACGGCCAGCCAGCGCAGCTCGAATGCGGGGTGGAACTCCGGTGCATAGGAGTTCAGTTGGGGTTCGGTGAGGCCGGCCCGGCCGCGCGCGGTCGGGTAGACGGGGTGGTCGAGGTAGGCGGCCAGGGTGTCGTGGCCGAGGGCGGCGGCCAGGCCGGTCCAGTCGGCCGGGTCCTCGCCGTACAGGTCGGTGAGCCGGGCGTGCACCTCGGGCCGTGCGCGCTCGTGCAGTTCCATGGTGGCGAGGGTCTGGCGGCACTCCTCGGCGAAGGCGGCCCAGCCGGGCCGGTCCTCGGCCTCGGCCAGACCGGCCAGGGCCGCCACGATGGCGTCCAGACCGGTGAGCCGGCGCCCGGCCAGCTCCAGCAGGGGCAGCCGGGCGGCGTACTCGCACTGGAAGCCCTCGGCGGCGACGGGCAGGGCGAGTTCGGCGTCCGCGACGGTGAACCAGGGGCCGTCCGCGCGGTCCTCCACGGCGCCGCGGGAGCGCAGGCCGAGGACGTCCTCGCGCAGCAGGGCGGAGAGCACCCGCAGGGTGAGCTGCTCGTCGGCGGTCACGGGGTGATCTCCCAGCGGTTGGCGGCGCGGAACCGGGCGACGGCCGCGTCCACGGCCTCCTGGTCGGCGCCGATGGCCCACATCACGCCCAGGTAGTCGCGGTTGGTGCGGTAGTGCTCGTGCCGCTCGCCGAGCGGACGCAGCGGGCGGTAGGCGAGCCGGACGCCGTCGCGCTCCTCGTCGTACGGGCCGGGGGCGGCGGTGAGGAGGCCGGCCCGGTCGGCGCAGACCACCTCGTTGCGGGCCCGGCGCGGGGTCGCGGCGCACTGCGCGCCGAGGTCCGCGGGGAGTTCCCGGCCGAGGTGGGTGGCGAGGATGTGTTCGAAGAGCGGGACGCCGAGGATTTCGGCGAGCATCAGGTCGCACTGGTCGCCGATGGCGCGGTAGTTGACCTCGATGATCCGGGCGCGGCCGTCCGGCTGCACGACGAACTCGGTGTGGCAGGCGCCGAGTCCGATGCCGAGCGCGTCGAGTTGGGCGAGCACCTGCGCGACCACCTCGGCGGGGTGCGCGGGGACGAACTCCAGCACCTCCTCGATGAAGTCCGGCGGCGGGGAGAGCTGCGTGCGGAAGCCGCCGAGGACGTGCCGGCGGCGGCCGTCGCCGAGGGTCTCCAGGGTGCACAGCCGGCCGTCCAGGAACTCCTCGACGACCAGCGTCGCGCCGGCCCGGCGGTGCTGGATCTCCCGGCAGCGGAGGGCGAGTTCGGCGGCGTCGGCGACCAGTGTGACGTCCTCGCTGGCCACTCCCTCACGGGGTTTGACCACGCAGGGGAACGGCGGCTCCAGCTCGGCCGGGTCCTGCCCGGGGGCCAACTCGGCGGACCAGACGGTGTCCTGGCCGGTCAGGGCGAGATGGCGGCGCAGCTGGCCCTTGTCCTTGGCCCGCAGCGCGGCCTTCCAGTCCTTTGCGGGGAGGCCGAAGTACTCGGCGGCCAAGGCGGTCTGGGTCTGCAGGTGGTCGCTGTTGCTGAACACCGCGTCGGGCGCGTGGTGGCGGGAGACCAGGCTGATCACGGCGCGGAAGTCCCGGACGTCGCACTCCAGCACCTCGGGTGCGGTGAACGGGAGGTCGGCGTAGGCCTTCCGGTGGGGTTCGGCGTGGTCGGTCAGGACGGTGACGTCGAGCCCGAGCCGGGCGGCGGCGGGCAGGAAGCCCGCGGTGACCGAGTCGGTGGGGTTCAGGGCGAGCAGGTAGAGCCGCATGGGGTGGTGGTCCTTGAGAGTGGTGACGGACGAGAGCGACGGCGGGCGGATCACGGGGCACGTCGGGAGGGCAGCGAAGAGATGACAGGCGACAGCTGACAGATAACAGATTTCGAAATCTGTTATCTGTTTGTTGTCATCTGTTCGGTGGCGGCTGCTGCTGTGGCCGCCACCGCCACCGCTACCGCTACCTCGCCCGCCCGCCGTCGTCCGTCGGCGGTTACTTGGGTGCGTCCACGCCCGCGGCCTTGGCGATGTCGCCGAGCATGGCGTCGGCGGCCTGGACGCCGATGCCGGACATCCAGGTCTCGTCCGGGACGTTGAAGACCTTGCTGTTCTTGACGGCGTTCAGGCCCTGCCAGACCGGGGTCTGCTGGACCTCGCTCTCCTTGGTCTTGGACGGGTCGTCGGCAGTGGTGACGAACACCAGGTCGGCGTCGGCCTGGTTGATCTGCTCGGCGCTCACCTCGACGATGTTCTTGTCGACGTCCTGGGCGGCCGGGCGGGCCAGGCCGACGTCCTTGAGCACCACGCCGCTGTAGGAGGCCTTGGCGTAGAGGCGGGTCGGTCCGGCCACGAAGCGGACCACCGAGGCGGTCGGCATGGCGCCGCCGTTCTTCGCCTTGATCGCCTCGCCGAGCTTTGCGGCCCGCGCCTCGTAGTCGGCGAGCGCCTTCTTGGCCTCGTCCTCCTTGCCGAGCGCCTGCGCGTAGAGGGCGAGGTTCTCCTTCCACGGGAACCCGGTGGTCTCGGCGAGCACGGTCGGCGCGATCGCGTTCAGCTGGTCGTAGACCTTGGCGTGGCGGACCTTGGAGGAGAGGATCAGGTCGGGCTTGAGGGAGGCGATCAGCTCCAGGTTCGGCTCGTTCATCGGGCCGACGTCCTTGGTGTCCTTGATCTTGTCCTTGAGGTAGTTCGGGAACCCGCCCTCGGTCTTCATGTGCGGCGACACCGCGCCGACCGGCGTGATGCCGAGCAGCGTGACGTCGTCCAGCTCGCCGCTGTCCAGCACCACGACGCGCTTGGGCTGGGCCTTGATCTGGGCCGTTCCGGCGGCGTGGGTGACGGTGCGCGGGAAGCCGGCGGAGGCGCCGGCGCTCGCGGAGGCGGCGTCCCCGCTCTGCTTGGTCCCGCCGTCGCTGCCGCAGGCGGCGAGCAGCGTGGTGGACAGGGCGACGGCGAGGACGGCGACGGGGAGGCGGCGGTTCATGGGGTTCCTTGGATCGGGTCGAGCGGGTGTCGGGGGTGAGGAGCGTCGAGGGTGAGGAGCCGGGGGGCAGCGATCAGCGGTCGGCGGCGCGCGGCCGGGTCCGTGCCCGGGGAACGACCAGCGGCGTGCCGGTCTCCGGGTCGGGCACCACCCGGCACGGCACCTGGAACACGGCCTCGACCAGGTCGGCGGTGAGGACCTCGGCGGGCGGTCCGGCGGCGGCGAGCCGCCCGTCCTTGAGCACCACCAGGTGGTCGGCGTACCGGGCGGCCTGCCCGAGGTCGTGCAGCACCATGACGACGGTGCGTCCGGCCTCGGCGTGCAGGTCGGCGACCAGGTCGAGGACGTCGAGCTGGTGGCGCAGGTCGAGGAAGGTGGTCGGCTCGTCGAGCAGCAGCAGTTCGGTGTCCTGGGCCAGCGCGAGCGCGATCCAGGCGCGTTGGCGCTGCCCGCCGGAGAGCCGGTCGACCTGCTGGTCGCGCAGTTCGGCGGTGCCGGTCCGGGCGAGGGCGTCCTCGACGGCGGCCTGGTCGGCCTTGGACCACGGGCTGAGCATCCGCTGGTGCGGGTACCGGCCGAGCCGGACCAGCGCCTCGACGGTGATCGCCTCGGGGGTGACCGGCTGCTGCGGCAGCAGGCCCATCCGCTTGGCGAGGGCCCGGGCGGACATCCGGTGGATGTCGGAGCCGTCCAGGGTGACGGTGCCGGCGGCGGGGTCGAGCAGCCGGACCAGTCCGCGCAGCAGGGTCGACTTGCCGCAGGCGTTGGGCCCGACGATGGCGGTGACGGCGCCGCCGGGCAGTTCGAGGTCGAGCCCGTCGACGATCGTGCGGTCGCCGTAGCGCAGGTCGAGGCCGTGCGCGGCGAGCCGGTTGGCGGTGGTGGTGACGGACTCGACGGTCGTCGTGGGCGTCATCAGTTGCTCCTCTGGGGAGGCCGGCCCTGGCGGATCATCAGCGCCAGGAGCCAGGGCGCGCCGAGCGTGGCGGTGACGGCACCGACCGGCAGGCCGTGGACGGGGATCACGTGGAGCACGAGGAGGTCGGCGGACAGCAGCAGGACGGCGCCGGTGAGCGCGGTGAGTCCGAGCGTGCCGAGGGTGGGCGGCCCGGCGAGCAGCCGGACCAGGTGCGGCACGGCGAGCGCGACGAACGCGACCGGGCCGGTGAGGGCGGCGGCCAGCGAGGCGAGGGTGATGCCGAGCAGCAGCAGCCAGAGCCGGTCCCGGCCGGGGTTGAGGCCGAGGCCGCCGGCCGAGTCGTCGCCGAGGTCGAGGACCGCGATCCGCCGCTGGCAGAGCAGCACGGCCAGGGCGGTCAGTGCGATGGCGGTGCCGCCGATCCAGACCTCGGTCCAGTTGCGGCCGTAGAGCGAGCCGGTGGTCCACTGCATCGCGGAGGAGGCCAGCTCGGCCGGGAACCGTACGATCATCAGGTTCACGGCGGCGGCGAGGCCCTGCTGCACCGCCAGGCCGACCAGCACCAGCCGGGTGACGGCCATCTTCGACCGCCAGGCGAGGCCGCCGAGCAGCAGCGCCGCCAGCAGTCCGCCGCCGAGCGCGGCCAGCGGGATCAGCTGCTGGGAGGCGCCGGTGGCGAGCATCAGCACCGCGCCGAAGGACGCGCCGCCGGTGACACCGATGGTGTCGGGGGAAGCCAGCGGGTTGCGGAAGAGCCGCTGGAGCATCGAGCCGGCCATCGCCAGCCCGGCCCCGGCGATCAGCGCCGACACCACCCGGGGCGCCCGGAACTGCTGCACCACCAGGATGTTTCCGGGTTCGCCCTGCCCGACCAGGGCGCGCAGCGCGTCCCATCCGGACAGGCTCACCTGTCCGGTGCCGAGTGCGACGCCGGTCAGCACCACCAGGACGACGGCGGCCAGCGCCGACCACACGGCGGTGCGGGCCCGGCGGCGGGCGAGTGTGCCGACGGGCACGGCGAGCGCGGTCACCGGGCCACCTTCCGAGCCAGTACGGCGAGCAGCGGCGCGCCGAGGAAGGCGGTCACGATGCCGACCTCGATCTCGGAGGGGCGCACCACGAGCCGTCCGAGCACGTCGGCGGCGAGCAGCAGCAGCGGACCGGTGATCAGGCAGCCCGGTAGCAGCCAGCGGTGGTCGTTGCCGAGCAGCGGGCGGACCAGGTGCGGCGCGGCCAGTCCGATGAACGCCACCGGCCCGGCGACGGCCACCGCGCTGCCCGCGAGCAGGACGACGGCCAGCCCGCCGGCCAGTCGGATCCGGGCCACCGGCACGCCGAGCGACTGGGCGGTCTCGTCGCCGAGGGCGAGCGCGTTGAGGGCGGGCGAGATCGCGAACGCGCCCAGCAGGCCGAGCACCAGGAACGGCAGCACGGGGGTGAGGGTGTCCAACTGCCGCCCGCCGATCGATCCGGCCAACCAGAACCGGGCCTCGTCCAGGGTGCGGTGACTGGCCAGCATCAGCGCGGAGGTCCAGGAGGTGAGCACCACGGTGAGCACGGTGCCGCCGAGCGCGAGCCGGACCGGGTCGAGGTCGCCGCCGCGCCGGGACATCGCGTACGCGGCGACCGCGGCGACGGCCGCCCCGGCGAAGGCGAACCAGACGTATTGGACGGGCCGGGTGAGCCCCAGCGCGTAGATCGCGGCGACCACGGCGAGGCTCGCGCCGGCGTTGACGCCGAGGGTGACCGGGGAGGCGAGCGGGTTGCGGGTGACGCCCTGGGCGACCGCCCCGGCGACGCCGAGCGCGGCCCCGACGGCCAGCCCGATCACCGTTCGCGGCAGGCGAAGGCCCGTCACCACATCGGCGTCGCCGCCGTGGGCGGCCCCGGTGAGGGCGTCGGCCACGGTGGACAGCGGGATGGATCGGGAGCCGAGCGCGAGGCTCAGCGCGGCACACAGCACGAGCGCGCCCACACCGGCGACCAGCAGCAGGGGCCGCTGGACCGCCGAGGATCGAGGCGTCGCCGGGGCTGTGGTGGCCGGCGGGTCGGTTCTCAACACGAGTCGACATCTTAGGTTAGGTTTGCCTAAGTTCGTCAATCTCGGGTTGCCTGGTCCGATGTCGGGCCGTTCGTCGCGGCGTCGACCCGTCCGGGTGTCGTGGGTGTCGCGCCGCCCGGCCCGGCCCCGGGTGATGCACTTCCTGAGGCATTGTAAGGTGAGCCTCACCTTATTCGATCATGCGGAGTCGATCCACGGAGCGCCGATGATCCCCGGAACACCCCTGCCCGTCGCACCGACGTCCACCCTGCCCGGCGACTACCGGCGCCTGCGCGAGCTCTGCCCGGTGCTGGAACTGCGCCTGCTCGACGCCGACGAACCCGACCCCCGAGCCGCCGACGGCTGGTACTCGGGGGCCGAACTCGCCGCCGACGAACGGGCCCTGGCCGCCGCCCTGGCCGGCGAGGAGGAGCGCATCGCCGCCGAACACGGCCGCGCCCCCCGCCCGCACGTCACCGCCTCCAGACTGCTGCACCACTACGTCTGGTCCGCGTGCCTGCTCATCGCGGGCCCCTGGCACCTCGCCCGGAAAGTCCCCCTCGTCGACCCCGCCGACCTCTGGCTGCACGCCCCCACCGGGGACCTCGCGCTGCGCCCGCGCGGCCACGTCACCCTCCCCGGCGACGACGAACTCCGCGCCGAACTGCGGGCCGCCGTGGTCGCCCACGTCGAGCCGGTGCTCGCCGCCTTCGCCGCCCCCAGCCGGCGCCGCGACCGCGCGCTCTGGGGCATGGTGACGGACGACCTCGCCTCC
The DNA here is from genome assembly GCF_042720685.1 of Kitasatospora sp. NPDC058492. Classification (NCBI taxonomy): domain Bacteria; kingdom Bacillati; phylum Actinomycetota; class Actinomycetes; order Kitasatosporales; family Streptomycetaceae; genus Kitasatospora; species Kitasatospora sp. NPDC058492. The sequence goes on along the minus strand of NZ_JBHXMU010000004.1, from coordinate 496 downwards.
GCCGTCTGGTACCTCGGCCGGATGCTCGGCGAGGAGGACACCGCGGTCGTCGCCGCCGAGGCGGTGCTGCCCGGCGGCACCCTTCCGCTGCCCGGCGCCGCCGACTTCCGCCGTCTGCACACCCCCGACGGGCGCGGCCACCACACCCGTACCCGGCTCGGCTGCTGCCTCTACTACGCCGTCAAGCCCGAGGCCGCCGCCTGCCTGACCTGCCCGCGCACCAGCGACGAGGAACGGCTGCGCCGGTTCTGAGAGGTCCGTCCGCGGATCGTCGGCGGGGGGATCGTCGGGGGGGGGGGGGAGTTGGGGGATCGTTGAGGGGATCGTCGGGGGCGGTTCGTTGATGCTCCTATGGGTTGTCAAGCGGTGGTGAGCCATTCGCGGTAGGCGTTGGCGAGGTTGTCGTCTCGGCGGGTGCCGCGTTCGAGGGTGGAGATGGTGGCGGGCCAGACGCCGAAGTGGTTGGCGACGGCGGTGAGGGTGATGTTCTTGGCCT